>JAGRJD010000009.1 GCA_020442915.1 Thiothrix sp.
TTGAAACCTTGATGGAGCAAGGTTTACAAATGATCACTAAGGTGCGCAAGAACATGAAAAACCAACTGCTGCCCCTGGAGGACAAACTGTTGCTGCGCAAGCGGGCGCTGATTGAAACCGTCAATGATCAACTGAAAAACAGTTCACAGATTGAGCATACCCGGCACCGTAGTGTCGCCAACTTCATGGTCAACCTGATCTGTGGCTTGATTGCCTATACATGGCAACCGAAAAAACCGTCCTTGAAATGGGCGATGCAAGACGACTGCCTTGTCGCGGCGTAGGGCTTAAGCAAAACTCAGGTTAGTTAGCATACCTGCCGGCACGCCGCAATCCCCTGTTTACGACCCGTGAAAACGGGAACCCCGCAGCAATTCACCCGGTCACACCTGCTGCAGGTTTCATCTGCACCTCAGTCTTTAACATAACTAAATCATGAAAAAGGGCTATCATGAAACAACGACTATTACTCTCCGGCCTGGCATCCGTGCTCTGGCTTTCCGGCACGATGGTCAGTGCCGATTTCCGCAGTGAGCTGCTGCTGGCAGCTGATCCGGACTTCAGCAACAACTATGTACGCAGCCGCTTTCTCGGCCTTGCCAGACAACCCTTCAACACCCGCGACAAGCGCAGCAAGGCCCTCATCATCGGTGATGGCCACGCCCAGGACTTTCTCAACGGCGTACTTGAAAACGGTCTGCTGTCCCGCTACCAGATCCGCACCCGCTACATTCCGACCCGCTGCCAGCCGTACCTCGGCCCGGAAAACCTGCGCAACTTCATTCAGCCACGCGACACCGCCTTCTGTGCCGGCTCCGACAACCTGGAACAGGCACGCCAGCAGATCAGTCAGGCCAACCTGATCGTACTGGCCGCCAACTGGAAATTCTGGTCCGCGCAACGCCTGGGCGACACCATCCACAACCTGAAACTGCAGCCGGACCAGAAGCTGGTGGTACTGGGGCGCAAGTCTTTCGGACGTATCAACATCCATGCCTACCTGCGCCTGCCGGAGAGCCGGCTGCGCAAGCTGCGCAACCCCACCTCCCAGGAATCGCTGGCCGTCAACCGGATCCTGCGCAATCAGGTCCGGCCCCGCAGTTTCGTCGACCAGCAACAGCTGATCTGTGGCCGGGGTCCGGACTGTCCGGTATTCACGGACAAACTGCAACTGATCAGTTTTGATGGTACGCACCTGACCCCGGCAGGAGCCCGTCACGCCGGACACCTTCTGTTCCGGAGTCCGGTGCTGGGCAGCCTTTAAATAATCACCAGTGCTGCTGGCGGCACAAAGCCACTCCCTGCCCATCCGGGATGGGCAGGAGAACCGGTATCACTCCCCGCCCCCACATGACCGGCACAGAAACTCGATCAGCAGCCGGATTTTGGCCGGCAGAAACTGTCGACTCGGATACATGGCATAGACATTCAGGCTTTCCGGCTGGAAATCCGCAAGCACCAGCTGCAGCCTGCCGGCAGCCAGCGCCTCATCCACAATGAAAGATGGCAGCAGGGCAATCCCCTGATGCTGCTCGGCCAGCGCACACAGGAAATCCCCGTTATTGGTCTGCAGGCGCCCCTGGACCGGTACGATAATCGGCTTGCCTGCCTGCTGGAAGGTCCAGCTCAGGGGCTGCTGCTCATAAATCAGGCAGACATGCTGGCGCAGGTCCTGCGGGTGACGGGGCTCACCCTGCTGCTGCAGGTATCGGGGCGAAGCGCAGCAGACAATCGGTGCCGTACTGATGCGTCGGGCCACAATGGACGAATCCTGCAGCTGGCCGATGCGGATGACCAGATCATAATCACTGTGAGGAATATCAATCAGACGATCATCCAGGTCCAGGGAAATACTCACCGCCGGATAGCGGCCCATAAACTCCCGTACCGGAGTGACCAGCCGGCGCATCCCGAATGACAGAGGGGCATTCATGCGGATGACACCGCTGACGTATTCACTGGTGGAGGATACATTGTCCTCCAGCTCATTGAACGCCTCCAGCAAGCGCTTACCGCGCCGGTAATACAGCTCACCGGCCTCCGTCATGCGCAGGTGGCGGGTATTACGCACCAGCAGGGCCACCCCCAGACGCTGTTCCAGCAAGCGGATGCGCTTGCTGACCGCAGCACTGGTGACATGATTTTTCTGCGCAGCGGCACTCAGGGTTCCGGCTTCCACCACTTCAGCCAGCCAGAACAGGTCATCCAGACGACTCAATCGCTTATCAGCTCCGGGGTAAGGTGAGAAAACGCAGCTTTATACGCGCTTTGCCAGCCGGAAGTAAATAACCGTGGATGACCTGCCCATGAAATTCCAGCCCCGACTCAGGCCCGGTCCAGTATCAGCTCCAGGCGCACGGTCTCCGGCGCGGCCCCCGGTATAAAGCTGCGCTCCTGCAACAGCAGGTGCCCGTCCCGCCGCCACTGCATCACGGTGGAGCACCGGGTTCCATAGCCCTGATCACCGAATGCCGTCACCGGGATGAAAGCTGATGACAGCACCCGCTCCCGTTCCATACCGATGCCGGTATCGGGGAGCGCGGCATCAGGGGCACGCGTGGCATCTCCCAGCAGGGCAAACAGGTCTTCCACATCCGGTGCATCCGGTGCGTTCCGTGCCAGCAGGGCCTGCAGGTGCCGCCGGCCCTGTACCACCTTGGGCCAGGGGGTGTCCAGTGCCGCATTGCTGAGGCCATGGATGCCGGGCGCCAGCGGCTGCCAGCCCGCATCGGTCGCATTGGAGAAATAATGAAGCGCCCCGACACCGGACAGCTGGCCCAGCAGAAGATTGAAACCGGCATAATCGCTCCGGGTCTGCACGACCGCCTGCCTGTCCGCCACCAGAGACTGATCGGACGTCACCAGATCACGAACCAGCAGGCCCCGTGAACGGGCAGCCGGTCGGGGCTTCCCCTGACGGACATTGGTGACCAGCACAAAACGGCCACTGTTGCGGTTCAAGGCCAACCAGCTGCCCCCCGAACTCAGGTCACGCCCGCCTACCACACCGGGTTCATCCGCCCAGTCCTGCAGCGGCAGGGCCGGACGCGCCAGAAACTCGTCCCGGTTGGCTGCCAGGATCAGGGGATAGTCCGCCGCCGGCTGCCAGGATAACAATACAAAACACATGTTCGCCTTCCATTGACCGGAATCATTCCGGCTGACCGATCCGGTTGCGCAGCAGCCCGACCTGCTCCACCTCACATTCCACACTGTCACCGGGCCGCAGGAATTCCGCCGGCTCACGGGCAAAACCCACACCACTCGGGGTACCGGTGGCAATAACATCCCCCGGCTCCAGCGTCATGCCTCTGGAAAGCCATTCAATGATGGTGGCAATATCAAAAATCATGTGCCGGGTGCTGGAGTCCTGCTTGATGATGCCATTGACCCGGCAGCGGATGGCGAGATTCTGCGGATCGCTGATTTCATCGGCAGTCACAATGAACGGCCCCATCGGGCAGCCGCCATCAAGGCTTTTGCCAAGAAAATACTGCTTGTGGTTGAACTGCAGGTCGCGGGCACTGAGGTCATTGATGACGGTATAGCCGAACACATGCGCCAGCGCCTTGTCACGTCCGATATGACGTCCGCCCCGGCCCAGCACCACCCCTAGTTCCGCCTCCCAGTCAAGCTGGGAACAGGTCTTTGCATCCCAGGGAATCGTGCTTTCCGGTCCGGTCACGCTGCTGACGGCCTTGGTGAACACGATCGGATAAGCCGGTGCCTTGCCGACCCGCCCGACCCGACTGGCCGTTTCCTCCGCATGCTCCAGGTAATTGAGCCCCAGGCACATGACATTCCTGCGCGGGCGCGGGATCGGGGCCAGCAGGGTGACAGCATCGGGGCTGACCCGCATGGCCGCACTGAAACGCAGGGCCTGGGCGGCAAGGTCAACAGCCGGTACCGTATCAATCAGGGTCAGCAGATCACGCCAGCAGCACTGGTCAAATTCGGGCACCAGCGCCGGCAGCACCAGTGCCCCGACTTCAGCAACACAGACATAGGGCTGGCCCTGATACAGACAGCTTCCCAGTTTCATCCGTTTTCTCCTCTTCAATCACGCCGTTATTGACTTGCCGGTGCTCATCCGAACAGAACGCCGGCCCCGTCCCGGATCAGCTTGATCCCGGTCAGAAACAGCAGCACATAGGCCAGCTGGAAAAACAGCTTTTCCGGTACCCGGCGGTGCAGCCAGACCCCGAGCAGGACTCCGGCGGCAGCCACCGGCAGCAGAAACAGCGAAGTCCAGAGGTTTTCGGTATTGAACTGCCCCAGCAGGGTATAAGGCACCAGCTTGACGTAGTTGACCCCAATGAAAACCAGCACCATGGTGGACTGAAACACTGCCTTGTCCAGCCCTTGTGGCAGCAGGTAGATATTGGCCGGCGGGCCGCCGGAGTGGGAGACGAAACTGGTAAAACCGGTGACGCCGCCCCAGAACATCCCCGCCACCCGGCCCGGCCTGCCCCGCTGCCAGTGCCGTGCCGGCTTGAACCAGTGATTGAGGGCGAAACCGATGGCAAGCACGCCGATAATGAGCTTGACGTGGTCGGCGTTGAAATGCCGGAAGCCCAGCGCGCCGATCAGGATGCCCAGCATGGCTGCCGGCAGCATGCGCCGCACATGCAGCAGGTCCCAGCGCCCCCACCAGGCCCGAAGCGCCATGAGGTCCATGAAACACAGGATCGGCAGCATGATGGCGGCAGCCTTGACCGGTGACATGACCAGCGCCATGAGGGGCACCCCCAGCAGGCCCAGATTGCCACCGAACCCCCCTTTGGATATGCCCACGATCACGACTGCAGCCACGGCAGCCAGCAAGGCGGCCCCCTCCAGCGGCAATACCATGTCAGTGCCGGCTCCCCTCACCTGCAGGTGCGGCCCTGGCACGTCGCTGCAGCCAGACCTCCAGCCCCTGGGCATTGAGGTTGTAATCCCCGTCCAGCAGGGCATTGATCTGGCCGGCGGACAAAGCCGGGGCATGTTGCTGCGCCCCCGCAAACAGATTGGCAGCCACCCTGGCCCGGATACGCTCAAAGCGCCCCTCGGCAGCACTGCCCTCCTCACTCAGGGCAATCGCAGTCATTTCCTCCAGACTGGCCCGCAACTGCGGTACCAGCTGTTCCAGGTCATCCACCCGGCCGTAATGGGTCAGCAGCATCGCCGCCGGTTCAAGTGCCATCAGGCGATCCAGGCTTGCCGCCCAGGGACCGGGATCAAAAGCAACCGGCGTGGTGGTGGCAAACACCCAGGGGCCGTGCTCCCCCTGAAACTCGGGATAGGCAATGCCAAAAGTATCACCGGTAAAGCAGCTGCGCGTACGCTCGTCAAACACGCAGCCGTGATGGTTGGCATGGCCCGGCGTGTGGAGGTACTGCAGACGGCGACCATCAAGATCAATGACCAGCCCGTCCCGGGCGGCCACGGAACGCTCCGGGGGTACCGGTATCAGGGTACCGAAATGCCGGTCATAGCTGTCCACCCCGTACACGGCTTCGGCACCGGCCTGCAGACGGGCCGGCTCAATCAGGTGCGGCAGCCCTTTGGGGTGGGTGATGACGGTGGCCTCGGGACAATACTCCAGCAGGGCACCCGCTCCGCCGCCATGATCCAGATGCACATGGGTCGGAATGATGTAGCGTACCTGTTCCGGGCTGTAACCCAGCTGCACCAGCGCATCCAGCAGCAACGGCACCGCCCGGGTCGGCCCGGTGTCGACAAACGCCAGTGCATCCCCCTCGACCACCAGGTAACAGGCCGCCATGCGGCGTCGGTACAGCTCGGTATCAATGCAGAAAATACCGTCGCCCAGTGCCTGATAATTTGCCCTCATCCTGAAATACTCCTCAAACCCGATAACTCAGCAGTGCAACAGTATAAGGGCAATGCGCCCGGGTTTCAGCAGATTACTTTACCACCTTCCCGCCCGTGATCCGGTCACAGGTGCCTTTGGGCACCTTGATCCACTTGTTCAGCCCCTTTTCAGACCGACAGGGGGGTCATCAGATCACCTTTTCCACAAAAGCATCAATACCCACAGTTACAGAAAACTCCCCCGAACAGCTACACCGGTTGGGGAGCCGGCAGTATTGGCCGTATAATCCGGCACTGCACACAGTCAGTATTCAATTCACAGATCGCACAGATCACAAGGAGAAAATCATGGCAAGAACCCCATCCACCATGCTCAGGCTGGGTACCCAGGCGCCCGGATTCAGCCTGCCGGAGCCCGCCAGCGGCAAAACCGTAGCCAGTACCGATTTCAGCGGCAGGCCGCTGCTGGTCATGTTCATCTGCAACCACTGTCCGTTTGTGATCCACGTGCGCGCGGAAATGCAGCGCATGGCCGCCGACTATCAGGCCAGAGGCATTGCCGTGGTGGCCATCAACGCCAATGATGCCGACCACTACCCGGATGACAGCCCGGAAAAGATGATTGAGGAAGTCCGGCAGCATGGCTACACCTTCCCCTACCTGTACGATGAATCCCAGGCCGTTGCCATAGCCTACCAAGCCGCCTGCACCCCGGATTTCTTCCTGTTTGATGCCGGCCACCGCCTGTTCTATCGCGGGCAGATGGATGCAGCCCGCCCCGGCAACCCGGAGCCGGTCAATGCTGCCGACCTGCGCCAGGCCATGGAGCACCTGCTGGCCGGACGGACACCGCCGGAAGAACAGCGCCCCTCGCTGGGCTGCAACATCAAATGGAAAGCCGGCAACGAACCGCAGTATTTCACTCCAAAAAAATGACCGGCAGCGTTACAGCGGATACCGGGGGGACTCCCTGACCCGGAGCCCGAAGTGCCGTGCCACCTCGGCATAGCCACGGAAATAATACTGTCCGTTGCGTGCCAGCACGGCTTCCCGGTTTGCACGCCAGTAAGCCGGAATCCGGTACCAGGGCAAGGCCGGCAGGGCATGGTGCACGGCATGCAGGTTGTTGTTCAGGAACAGCAGGCAGAAAAAGGCATTGCTTTCCACAATGGCACTGCGCTCTGCCGGCACGGGTACCGCCCGATGCTCGATAAAGGAACGCAGCAGGCTCAGCATCGTTCCCGGATACACAAACAGGCCGACATAGGCCCAGAACGGCATCCGGCACACGCCCGTGACCCAGTACACCACCACCGCCACCCCCAGCAGATGCCAGCCCCAGAGGCGTACCTGCCGCCGGGTATCGTCACCCTGCAGCAGCTGGCGCACTGCCTGCCAGAGAAAGTGCAGCGGAATGAAAACGGCTCCCGCCAGCAGGCGTCCGGCCATGGTATTCAGCAGCCGGTACCCACACTGCTGCCAGCGCGATAGGGATTGCCAGGCGGCAGCGGGCAGGTAGTAACTTTCCGGGTCCAGCAGCGGATCGGTAAGGTTTTCGTTGCGATGGTGGCGAAGGTGGGTTTCCCGGTAAACGGCATACGGCAGCCACAACGACAGCGGCAGCCATACCAGCGCCTCGTTCACGCACCGGCTCCGGGTCGGGTGATGATGGATGACCTCATGCTGCAGCGAGCTGTACAAGGCCAGTACCAGCCCGCCGCCGACAAACAGCAACCAGCCCGGCAAGCGGGCATGGTTCAGGGTCAGCAGTGCATAGGCCGCGAAAACCCCGACCATCAGGGCCAGCGTCGGCCACTCCAGCGCGGATACAAAACGTGCAGGCTCAATGGCTGGAGACAGGCTGCGTTTTTTCGGCATGGTATTTCCCGGCAGTGGCAAGGCTGATACGCTAGCACTCCCCAAAACCTTACGGGAACTACGGGATCATGATAGGGGGTATCAGGAAAAGCAATGCGGGATTTCACCCTGCCCCGGATGCCGGGGAAAGCAAACTGCTGGAAGCCTATATCATGTCCCGTGGCAACGGCCTGAAGGCTGAAACCCCGGCCGTACGCTACTGACAGGACGGGCAGGCAGATACACAACCTGCCTGCCCGTCAAGCCCGATTTACAGCAGCCCGGTGGCCAGCAGCGGGAAGCTGATGATCAGCAGCAGACGCACAACATCCGAGAGAACGAACGGAAATACGCCCTTGAAAATGGTCTGGATCGGCACATGCGGTGCCACCGACTTGATCACAAACACATTCATGCCCACCGGTGGCGTGATCAGGCCCATTTCCACCGTGATGACCGCCACAATCCCGAACCAGATCGGATCAAACCCGGCGGACTGCACCAGCGGATACACCACCGGCACGGTCAGCAGCAGCATGGCCAGACTGTCCATCACACAGCCCAGCAGCACAAACAACAGCAGCACGGCCAGCAGGACCATGTAGGGTGACAGCTGCAGGCTGTCGACAAACTCCACCAGGGTGAAGGAAATGCGCGACACCGACAGAAAATAACCGAAAATCTCGGCACCGATGATCATGAAGAAAATCATGGCCGAAATGTACAGGCTTTCCGTCACCGCCTCCCGGAACTGTGTAAAGCGCATGCCCCGCACCAGCGCGATCAGCAGGGCCCCGGCAGCACCAACGGCAGCCGCCTCGGTCGGTGTGAACAGGCCGGTATAGATTCCGCCCATGATCAGCACAAACACGCTGCCAAACGGCACCAGCCCCTTGAGCCCGTGCAGTTTCTCCTTCCAGCTGGTGCTGGCACCGGGCACGCCCAGGTGCGGGAACAGCGAGACCACGATCGCAATGGTGATGCAGTAAAGCACCAGCCCCAGCAAGCCAGGAATGATGCCGGCGATGAACATGTCGCTGACCGACTGCTCGGTGATCAGTGCATACAGCAGCAGCGCAATCGAAGGCGGAATCATGATGCCGAGTGTCCCCCCGGCAGCCAGGGTTCCGGTTGCCAGTGACTGGGCATAACCATGTTTTTCCATCTCCGGCAGCGCTACCCGCGTCATGCTGGCCGCAGTAGCCAGTGAAGACCCGGAAATGGCCGAGAACATGCCGCAGGAGGTCACACTGGCCAGCGCCATGCCGCCCCGCCAGCTGCCGAACAGGGTGCGCGCCCCCTCGAACAGCTCCTGCGACATTTTGGCTTTGGAGGCAAACACGCCCATGAGGATGAACATGGGGATCGGGCTGAAGCTGTAGTTGGACAGGGTTTCAAACGGCCCCTTCTCCAGAATGGCCATGGCAGGCTGGAAGGCCACAATGCTGGCAAAACCGATAAAACCGGTCACACCCATGGCCAGGGCGATGGGCATACGCAAGGCGATCATGACCAGCATCAGGCCGATATAAATCAGGCCGATCAGGGACGAACTCATAAGGCCACCTCCGTTCCGGTTTCCGCTTCGGACTCCTGTCCTGACAGCAGGCGCCAGGCAGCCAGCACGGCAGCCAGCGCCAGCACGCCGGTGGCAAAGCTGCAGACGGCATACAGCCAGGACATGGGCAGCAGCAGATCCTGGGTGGTTTCCCCGTTCTCACGGGCATGCCCGACAGCCAGCCAGAAACGGTAGCTCATGCCAGCCCCCAGCAGGACATAACCCAGCAGGTAGATACCTTCCATGATCTGGCGCGTGCGCAGCGGCAGGCGGTCGGTGAACAGATCGACCACCACCTGTGAATGCCGCAGGGCACGGGGTAGTACGAACAGAATGGAAAGCAGCAGTCCGTACTTGATCAGTTCGACCCCCCCGATAAAGGTGAAGTCGACCTTCCCCTCGGTGAGGCCGAATACCAGCCGGCTGACAATATCAACCAACGTGGAGACCATCATGGCCAGCAGCAGTACCCCGCTGATGGTGAACAGTACCCCGGTCAGCCAGTCAAACAAACGGTAAATCAGAGACATGTTTCGTCCTTGCCGAAGCCCTTGCCTTACTCACTGCAGCTGGCTGCCAGTTCCTGAACGCGCTGATAGACATCACGCGCCGGCAGACCTTTGCCTTCCAGCTCGGCCAGATAGCTTTCGGTGGCCTGATCCAGGATCGGTTTCCATTCCGGATTTTCAGCCCCGCCCTCGACGGTATGGATTTCATGCCCGGCCGCTACGGCCTGCTCCCGCCCCTTGGCATCCAGCTCATCAAACACCTTGCCGGACAGTTCTGCCCAGGCTTTGCCGGAATTGTCATCAATCACTTTTTTCAGGTCATCCGGCAACCCCTCATAGACATCCTTGTTCATGGTGACCACGAACGCCAGGGTGTAAAGACCACCCACTTCGGTGTGCTTCGGCGTCAGCTCGTTGATACGGAACACCAGCTGACCTTCCCAGGGCAGGCTGACACCATCAATGACGCCCTTCTGCACCGATTCATACGCTTCCGGGGCCGGCATGCCGACCGGCTGCGCACCAAGCCCTTCCAGCAGGGTGGCGACAACCGGTGATGGGCGGCGAATGCGCAGGCCCTTGAGATCACCCGGTGACTTGACCAGCTTTTCAGTGGTGTGCAGGTGGCCCTGACCATGGGTGAACAGGAACAGCGGACGGGTCTCCCGGTATTCCTTATCCAGTGCACCGGATTCATACAGTCCCTGCAGCACGCAGGAGCCGTGTGCGGCATTTTTGACAATACCCGGCAGCTCCACAATCTGGGTCAGCGGAAAGCGGTTGGCGGTATAACCCGGTACCGTTGCGGTCATATCGGCGATGCGGTCGCGCACGGCATCATAAAGTGCCGGCGGCTTGGCCAGAGTGGAAGCCGGATAAAGCTCCACGGCAATGCGCCCGTCCGATTCCTCCTTCACCTTGTCCGCCCAGGCCTGAAAAATATCCTTGCTCTGGGTTGCAACGGGTGGGAAAAAATGGGCGAAACGCAGGGTCACATCTGCGGCCTGGGTAGTCAGCGGCAACAGGCTGGACGCAGCCAGTGCCAGACTCAACAAAGTTTTTTTCATGACGAACTCCTCAAAAAAAGCGGTTGCTACGCATTCAGCCCCCCGCCGCAGGCCTGGCAGCCGGCAGCGGGGGGCAGGAAAAAGTATTGCAAAGGTGTTTCAGGACCCGGCATCCTCAATCTGCCGGGCACGGGGTCCGGCAGCCACCGAATACTGCATGGCGACCCGGCGGGTCTTCTGGAAGGTTTCCAGGTCCTCACCGCGCATGCCGGCATAGACCTGGGGATTGCTGACCCCGACCACGGCAGCCATTTTTTCCAGCCCGAAAAAGATGACCCCGTAACGGATCAGTGCCTGCCACTGGCGCTCACGCAGCATGGTGCGTTCCTGATCACTCAGCGCGTACTCAGTACACAGGGCTTCAAAATCATTCAGAAAACGCTCGCGGTGTTCAGGAATCACCAGCCGGTGCAGGAAGTCATTCAGGCGGTAAGTCCGATGGCTGGCTTCCAGGGTGAACGGATAGGTCCCGGGCAGTTTTTCCACGCCGGCCAGCTGATACCCCACATGTTCGCGGTAGGCCTGTACCTCGGACGGATCCGGCGCGGCTCCGGTATCCTCCAGAATCAGGGTGGCAATATTGGTCATGGAAGGCAGGTAGGTGCTGGAATAGACCTTGCGTACCCTGTCGGACAGCGCCCCGCGCATGATCAGCCACATGATCACTTCCGCGCCTTCCATACCGCTGCGCTCGGCATACTCGGCCAGCCGGACTTCAGTCAGCTGTTCCGGATCACGCTCCAGCAACTCCAGAAACGTGTTGTCCCAGTCTTCGTTGTTGAAACCGCAACGCTCGCCATGGACCTGATGCGACAGGCCACCGGTTGCGACAATGGCAACCCGCAGGTCATCATCCGGAAAACTCTGAACCGCCTTGCGCAATGACTGCCCCAGCCGGTAGCAGCGCCGGGCACTGGGCACCGGAAACTGCAGCACACCGACCTGCAGCGGCACAATGGTTCCCGGCCAGCCTTCCTGCTCGGCGGCAATCATCGAAAGCGGTGAAAACAGGCCATGGTCCAGTGGCTTTTTCTGGAACAGCGCCAGATCAAACTCATCCGCCACCAGCGCATTGGCAATGTGGCGCGACAGTTCCACATGCCCGCGGGCTGCCGGATACTGACGCGGGCCGCCACCCTCATCCGCCGTGACATAACGGTCATCCACCCCCAGCGAAAAGGCCGGGTAGTGGTCAAAAAAGAACGAAGTGATATGGTCATTGAAAATCATGAACAGGACATCGATCTCCTGCTTCTGAACCCACTGCTGCACCACCCTGAAGCCCTCGAAAATAGGCGCCCAAGCCGGATCCTCCGCCTTGTTGGTATCCCTGGCGAACGCAATGGTAGGTGAATGGGATACACCAATTCCGCCGATAATCTGTGCCATCCGTGCCCCTCTCCGCTACTGTGATACTGACCGAATGGCAGGATACTGACGCCACCCGCTGGAAACAACCGGAAATTTGTGGAAGAATCGTTTCTTTATGGAAACAAAAACCGGAAAGATACCCATGTGGAGCCTTGATGATGTACCGGTTTACCTTGCTATCCTCGAACAGCAGGGCATCTCGCAGGCAGCCCGCCAGCTGGGTGTCTCCAAGTCCATGGTCAGCAAGGCACTGCGGCGCCTTGAAACCGCACTGGGTGTACGCCTGATAGAGCGCAACTCACGCAACATGCGCATCACCAGCGAAGGCAGGGTATTTCAGCATCATGCCCGCCTGATCATGGAACAGGCTGATGAAACACAAGCCATCATGAGCGGGCTGACGGCGGTGCCTGCCGGGCGTCTGGTGGTGGCCCTGCCGATGGCCTTCAGCCGGGAAGTCGTCACCCCCCGCCTGCCGGTCTTTCACCGCCAGTACCCCCGGATCGAACTGGAAGTAGTCATCACCAGCCGCGAGCTGGACATTATCCGTGACCAGATCGACCTGGCGGTGGTGGTCGGTCCCCTGACCGACTCTGAACTGGTGGTGACACGCCTGTACCGTGGGGCGCTGGTCTGGGCTGCCAGCCCCCGCTATCTGGCACGGTATAAGACACTGGGCGATACACTGGCACACCTGCATTCCCATATACGCATCTGCGAGACCCGTTATGCCCAGCCCCGGTTCCCGGTCCGGATCGGCGACCGGGAACACTACCTGAACCTGCAGCAGGGGCTGATGCAGGTCAACGACCCGCTGGCGGTACGCGATGCGGTGCTGAATGATTTCGGTATCGCCCTGCTGCCACTGCAATATGCCCACCGACAGCTGGAAAGCGGTGAGCTGCGGGCGGTCTTCCCGCAGGTGGTGGTTGAGGCGTCTTCCGCCGATCTGTCTGCGGTCTATCCCGGCCGGCGCCTGCTGTCCAACAAGACCCGCGCTTTACTGGATTTTCTGAAACAGGCCTGCACGGTGATGCAGCCCCCCCTGACCCCACCTACAGGGGCTCGATGATCACTGCGGTACCACTGGCGGTCACCATCAGCATGCCATTGCTCTGTCCCAGGACTTCATAATCCAGATCAACCCCGACAACGGCATTGGCCCCCAGTGCCTGGGCGCGCTCCTGCAGCTCCTGCATGGCGGTGTCGCGGGCTTTCTGCAGCTCCCGCTCATAGGTGGCCGACCGGCCCCCGACCAGATCCCGAATTCCGGCAAACAGGTCCTTGAACAGGTTGGCACCGAGTATGGTCTCGCCGGCCACAATGCCGCAATAACGGGTGATGCGCTGGCCTTCGATGGCGGGCGTGGTGGTAACAAGCATTTTTTAATATTTCCTGTCTGGATGAAAAAACTGCCGGGCAGTTTAGCATTCACCTGCCTGCAGCCCTCATTTCACAGGCGGGCATGATGGTTTTTCAGCGCAGGATGCAGGCCACCTGCCCGGCTCCCGCCGGATGCAGTTCCGGCACCGCCTGCCCACAGCGTGTTTCAGCCAGGGCACAGCGGGGCTGGAACGGGCAGCCGGGCGGCGGATTCAGGGGTGATGGCGGCTCCCCCTGCAGGTGAATACGCTCACGTCGCTGGCCGACTTCCGCTACCGGCGTGGCTGAAAACAGGGCTTCGGTATACGGATGCTGGGGGCGGGTGAAAATCGTCTCACTGTCGGCATACTCCACCGGACGCCCGAAATACATCACCAGCACCCGGTCGGCAATGCGGCGCACCACCGACAGGTCATGCGAGATGAACACATACGCCAGCCCCAGCACCTGCTGCAGTTCAGTCAGCAGGTTCAGTATCTGCGCCCGCACCGACAGGTCCAGCGCCGATACCGGCTCATCCAGCACCACCACTTTGGGCCTGAGCATCAGAGCGCGGGCAATGGCAATGCGCTGACGCTGGCCGCCGGAAAACATGTGCGGATAACGCCCGGCATGCTCGGGACGCAGGCCCACCCGTTCCAGCATTGCGGCGATTGCCCGCTGCCGCTCATCCCGTCGCTGGCGGGTATTCAGCAGCAAAGGCTCCTCCAGCATCTGGTGGATGGTCTTGCGCGGATTGAGCGAGCCATAAGGGTTCTGGAACACAATCTGCACACTGCGACGCAGGGCGGCATCCGGTCTGCGCTGCGGTTCGACCCGGTGTCCGTCCAGCCACAGCTCACCTGCCGTCGGGGTTTCGATCAGGGTCAGCTGGCGTGCCAGTGTGGACTTGCCACACCCGGATTCACCCACCACCGCCAGTGTTTCTCCCGCAGCCAGACTGAAACTGACGCCGTTCAGGGCGCGCACGGTGGCCGGCGGCTGCATGAACCCCTGGCGCACGGGATAATGACGCTGCAGGTTCACCGCCTTCAGCACCACTGCCGTCGTATTTTCAGCCATATTTTCAGCCATATTTTCAGTCCTGCTCACCCTGCTCACCTCCCTGCTGCAGAGCTGCCGGGGCCGGAAAAACCGGGGCCGGTGGATCACCCTGCACAAAATGACAGCGCCAGCCCGGCCCGCTCTCCAGCTGCTGCCATACCGGCTCCTGCGTCTGGCACAGCGCCCCGGCATGCCCGCAGCGTGGCGCAAACAGGCAGCCACGGGGCCGGTCATGCTGGCCCGGTACCAGCCCTGGAATGGTGGGCAGAAAGTCTCCCGGTGGTGCCCGCTCCGGCAGGGCATCCAGCAGCGCCCGGGTATAGGGATGCAACGGCTGTTCAAACAGCCCGCGCACCGCCTGCCGTTCCACCTGCTGCCCGGCATACTGCACCAGCACGTGCTGTGCGGTTTCCGCCACCACCCCCATGTCGTGCGTGATCAGGATCAGGCCCATGTCACGCTCCTGCTGCAGCTTCAGCAGCAGCTCCAGTATCTGGGCCTGTACCGTGACATCCAGCGCGGTGGTGGGTTCGTCGGCAATCAGCAGTTCGGGGTCAGCCGCCAGTGCCATGGCGATCATGGCACGCTGGCTCATGCCGCCGGACAGCTGGTGCGGGTAGGCATCAAAGCGCCGGGGCGGATCAGGAATCCCCACCAGCTCCAGCAGGTGCAGCACGCGCTCACGCCGGGCTTTTCTGCCCCCCCCCAGGTGGGTGCGTACGGCTTCGTCAATCTGGTAGCCGATGGTGAAACAGGGGTTGAGGCTGCTCATCGGCTCCTGGAAAATCATGGCCATGGTGCCGCCATTGAGGCGGCGACGTGCTTTCGGCGCCAGACCCAGCAGGTCCTGACCATCCAGCAGCAGCCGTTCGCACTCAATGCGGGCCGTGGCCGGCAGCAGCCCCATGAGCGCGAGCATGGCCACCGACTTGCCGGAACCGGACTCGCCCACGATGGCCAGCACCTCGCCCCGGTCCAGGCTCAGGTTCACGCCCTCCACGGCCCGGAACCAGCCTCCCTGGGTCTGGAAGGCTACCGACAGCTTGCGGACTTCAAGCAGGCTCATGAGCGGCGCATCCTCGGGTCGAGCGCATCCCGCAGCGCATCTCCCACCAGGTTGATCGACAGCACGGTCAGCAGGATGGCCAGCCCCGGAAAGGTGACCACCCACCAGGCCCGGCTGATGAATTCCCGCGCCTCGGCCAGCATCGCCCCCCATTCCGGCAGTGGCGGCTGGGCACCCATGCCCAGAAAGCCGAGTGCAGCGGCATCCAGAATCGCATTGGAAAACGACAGTGTGGCCTGCACGATCAGGGGGGCCATGCAGTTGGGCAGGATGGTGCTGAACATCAGGCGTGCATTGCCGGCACCGGCCACCCGGCTGGCCACCACATAATCACGGTTTTTCTCGCCCATGACACTGGCACGGGTCAGGCGCACGAAATGTGGCAGCATCACCAGGGCGATCGCATACATGGCATTCAGCAGGCCCGGCCCCAGCACCGCCACCAGCCCCAGCGCCAGCAGCAGGCTCGGAAACGCCAGAATCACGTCCATCAGACGCATGATGGCGGTATCAAACCAGCCCCCGAAATAACCCGCCAGCAAGCCGAGGATGGTCCCGGCCACCACCGCGATGCTGACCACCACCATGCCGATAAAAATGGAATAGCGCGCACCGAAGATCAGGCGTGACAGCAGGTCGCGCCCGACCGCATCGGTGCCCAGCAGGTAGGGCCAGCGCCCGGCCTCGTTCCAGACCGGCGGCAGCAGCAGGGCATCACGGTGCTGGAGGGTCGGATCGAAGGGGGCGATCACATCGGCAAACACCACCGCGAACAGTACCAGCCCCAGAAAGGCCAGTCCCACCAGCCCGCCCCGGCTTTCACGGAAATACCCCCAGGTCACGGCCAGCGTACCGGTATCAAAAAGCTTCATCGACCATCCCTCACACGCGGATTGATCCAGCCATACAGCAGGTCCACGATCAGGTTGACCACCATGACCAGCACCGCAATGAACAGCAGGCCGCCCTGCACTGCCGGATAATCACGCCGGGCAATGGCCTCGATCATCCATTTGCCGATACCCGGCCAGGCGAAAATGGTCTCGGTCAGCACCGCACCGGCCATCAGGACCCCGATCTGCAGCCCGATCACCGTGACCACGGTGATGAGGGCATTGCGCAGGGCATGCACCAGAATCACCCGCCAGGTGGGCAGGCCCTTGGCATAGGCGGTACGCACGTAATCCTCACCCAGCACTTCGAGCATGGCTGAACGGGTCTGGCGCGCAATCACGGCCATGGGAATGGTGGAGAGCACGATGGATGGCAGCAGCAGGTGCCTCAGGGCCGAAGCCACCGCACCCCGCTCACCCGAAAGCCAGGCGTCAATGACCATGAAACCCGTCACCGGCTCGAAATAGTAGTTGATGATGTCCAGCCGCCCGGATACCGGGGTCCAGCCCAGGCCGGTGGAAAACAGCATGATCAACAGCAGGCCCCACCAGAAAATCGGCATGGAATAACCGGTCAGCGCCACCCCCATGACCAGATGATCGGGCCAACGCCCGCGCTTGACTGCTGCCAGTATCCCCGCCGGCACGCCCAGGGCGATGGCGATGAGGATGGCGAACAGAGCCAGCTCCAGTGTGGCCGGCAAGCGCGCAAAGAATTCCTCCGTGACCGGACGGTGGGTCGCGAGCGACTGCCCGAAATCCCCCTGCAGCAGCTTGCCGACATAGTCCAGGTACTGCAGCGGCAGGGGCTGGTCCAGCCCCAGCTGGGCCATCATGGCGGCACGCCGCTCCGGGTCGACACCGCGTTCGCCGGTCAGGATGGTGACCGGGTCCCCCGGCAACAGGCGCACAAACATGAACGCCGCCAGCGTGATCCCGATAAAGGTCGGGATCAGCAACAGGATTTTCTGCAGAATGAAACGCAGCAATCAAACCTCCCCACAGATGCCGGCGACCTTCCGGCAGCCGGCACCCGTCCCCTGCCCGTGCCTGCCTGCTATTCGCTCAGGTCCACATTTCCGAAGTAATGGGCACCGAACGGGGACTGCTTGTAGCCCTGGACGTTCTTGCGCTCCGGCTCGAACACCACCGAATTGGCAATCGTAGCCCAAGGGGTCTCACGTTTGAATACGACCTGCGCCTGTTCATACAGTTTGGCACGCTCGGCCTGATCGGTGATGGTCTTGGCCTTCTGGATCAGGTCATCAAATTCCTTGTTGCACCAGCGTGCCCGGTTGCTGCCGGCCTGCACCGCATCGCAGCCCAGCAATACCGCCAGAAAGTTGTCCGGGTCGCCATTGTCACCGGTCCAGCCCATCAGCAGGGTTTCATGCTCACCTTTCTTGGAGCGCTCCAGGTATTCGCCCCATTCATAAGTGACGATCTCGGCTTCAACGCCGATGGCTTTCCAGTCCGCCTGGATCATCTCCGCCATGCGCCGGGCGTTGGGGTTGTAGGGACGCTGCACCGGCATGGCCCAGATATTGGTCTTGAGGTCCTTGACCCCGGCCTCTTCCAGCAGCTTTCTGGCCGCTTCCGGGTCGTAAGGGTCATCCTCGATGGCGTCATTGTAACTCCACATGGTCGGCGGAATCGGATTCCTGGCCACCTTGCCTGCCCCCTGATACACCGCTTCCAGAATCGCGGGCTTGTTGATGGCCAGGGTCAGGGCCTTGCGCACCCGCACATCATCAAAAGGCTTTTTCTCGGTATTGTAAGCCAGATAGCCGATGTTCAGCCCTTCCTGACTCAGCATGTTGATGTCCGGATTTTCCTCCATGGTCTTGAGGTCAGCCGGGTTCGGATAGGCCATGTGATGGCATTCACCAGCCTGCAGCTTCTGCCAGCGCACCGCATTGTCGGGCGTGATGGCGAACACCAGGTTGTCAATGGCCGGCTTGCCGCCCCAGTAGTCCGGATTGGCCTGGTAACGGATCATGGAATCCTTCTGGTAGGCCACCAGCTGGAACGGGCCGGTACCGACCGGGTCGGTATCCACTTTTTCCGGGGTATCGGCCTTCATCATGGCATCGGCATATTCGGAGGACATGATGGAGGCGAAATCCATGCCCAGATTGGCAATCATGGGGGCTTCCGGGCGATTGAGCACCAGCCTGACAGTATGATCATCCACCTTCACCACTTCCTTGAGCAGGTCGGGCATGGACATCCCCTCAAAATACTCGTAGGTACCGTTGGATACCTTGTGGTAGGGATGATCCTTCTCAAGCTGGCGGTTGAAGGAAAACAGCACGTCATCGGCACTGAAATCGCGGGTCGGGGTAAAATCCTTGTTGCCCTGAAACTTCACACCCTTGCGCAGGTGGAAGGTGTATTCCAGCCCGTCATCACTCACCTCCCAGGACTCGGCCAGCGCCGGTTCCACCTGGGTCGTGCCCGGCTCGAACTGGACCAGCTGGTTGTAGATGGTCTTGCCGGTGGCATCAAAGGTGGTGCCATCGGTATAAAAGGCCGGATTGAAACCGGAGGGCGAACCCTCGGAGCAGTAAACCAGGGTTTTGGCAGCATGGGCCTGGGTGAATGTGCACAGAACCCCCAGCACCAGCGTAGCCGGCAAATGCTTTTTCATGACGCGCTCCTTATTGACTTTGATATGACCGTTCAGACTTTAAACCAATATGCTGGCAAAGACCGGAAGCGGTCAAGTTTTTGATAAAAAACTTTCTCGACACCCCGCCCCCGAGGCCCGACAACTCATGCTAAGCTGACCCGGTTTTTCTCAAGGCGGGCAATGCATGGACGTTCTGAATCTCTCCCTTCCCCTGTTCGGACTGGTACTGCTGGGCTGGCTGGCAGCGCGCTGGAAGGACATTCCGGAACAGGGCCTGGCCTGGATGCAGTTTTTCATCATTTACGTCTCGCTGCCCGCGCTGTTTTTCCAGCTCCTGCGCCGCACCCCGGTCGAGCAGCTGGCCCAGTTCACCTTCATTACCGCCACCACCGGTGCCACCCTGCTGGTGTTCACGCTGGCCTTCTGCTACGGGCGCTACATCCAGCGCAATGACATTCCCACCAGTACCCTTCAGGGCGTGGCCGGCTCCTACTCCAATATCGGCTACATGGGGCCGGCCCTCACGCTGGCAGCCCTCGGGGAGGCGGCTGTGATCCCGACAGCACTGATTTTCTGTTTTGACAATGCGCTGCTGTTCACCCTGACCCCGCTGCTGGTCGCGCTCGGGCACCAGCGCCGGGGCGGCACCCAGGAAAACCTGCTCCAGACCCTGGTCCGGCGTGTGATCCTGCACCCTTTCATTCTGGCCACCCTTGCCGGAGTAATCGCGGCCTGGCTGCAGCTGGAACTGCCGGTGGCACTGGAACAGATACTCAACAGCCTCAAGAATGCCGCCGCCCCCTGCGCCCTGTTTGCCATGGGGGTGGTGGTGGCGCGCCAGCAGGCCAGCGTGCGCAGTCAGGATGTCTGGGTGCTGCTGTTCATCAAGATGGCGCTCCATCCGTTGCTGGTGTTCGGCCTCCTGCACCTGCTCGGTGTCACCGACCCGGTCTGGGTCAGGACCGCCGTGCTGATGGCGGCCCTGCCGCCGGCCCTGAACATCTTTGTGCTGGCGCAGCAGTACGGGGTCTATGTCCACCGCGCCTCCTCGATTGTGCTGATCGGCACCCTGATTGCCGCGGTCAGCGTGACCGCGCTGCTGTATCTGATGCCGCTGTGAACAGTAATCCGCGAGGCGGAAAATCAGGAAAAACATGAATGGCACAGACAGGTAGCGGTACGGGCCTTGTTTTAATAAATTTATTTTATTTAATATAAAAATATGAGTAATGCCCGCCAGTGGCTAAATCCCTACTATTAACGGGAGCCTGATATTGACTAACCAGTCAGTCAGCCAGGTATCAGTGTCAGTCGCCCTGCCCGCACCCTATTGCGGCAGGCAGTTCAATTCCCAAGCAAAGGAGGATCACTTGTCATGACTGAAAACCATGGACCTGACAACGACAAGCCGCAAGAAAAGATTACGGAGTATGAGGTCGGGCAGGACAACATCACCCCGTTCGGGCTGGATATCCACAATCCGGTATTCGCCATTTCCGCCCTGGTCATCATCCTGTTCGTACTTTATACCCTGCTGTTCCAGCAACAGGCCGAAGCCTTTTTCAGCTGGCTGCGCCCGGCCATCACCAGTACTTTTGACTGGTTTTTCCTGTCCGCCGGCAACATCTTTGTGATTCTGTGTCTGCTGCTGATCTTCCTGCCACTGGGCAACATCCGTCTTGGCGGCCCGGACGCCAAACCGGATTACAGCTATGTGGGCTGGTTTTCCATGCTGTTTGCTGCCGGCATGGGTATCGGCCTGATGTTTTTCGGGGTTTCCGAACCGCTGTCGCACTATTCCTCCTCCATGGGCGGGGTCACACTGGAAAACGGCGTTCGCACCGACTGGGCACCGCTGGGTGGTGCACAAGGTGATATAGGGGCTGCCCGTGATCTGGCCATGGCTGCCACCATTTTTCACTGGGGCCTGCACCCCTGGGCCATTTATGCAGTCGTGGCCCTGGCACTGGCCTTTTTCGCCTACAACAAAAACCTGCCGCTGACCCTGCGTTCGGCCTTCTATCCCCTGCTGGGTGAACGGGTCTGGGGCTGGTGGGGCCACATCATTGACATTATCGCGGTTTTTGCCACCCTGTTCGGCCTGGCCACCTCGCTCGGCTTCGGAACCGTACAGGCACTGGCCGGTTTCAACTTCCTGTATGGCTGGGGCACCGGTGAAGTGGCCATGATCATCCTGATCACCATCATCACCTCTGTCGCCCTGTTCTCGGTGCTGCGCGGTCTGGATGGCGGGGTCAAGCTGCTGTCGGAAGTCAACATGGGCATTGCGGCCCTGCTGCTGCTGTTCATTATTGCGGTCGGCCCGACCTCGGACATTTTCTCAACCTTCCTCAGCGGCAGTGTCGCCTATGTAAAAGACCTGCTGCCGCTGTCCATGCCCTTCGGACGCGAAGATACCAACTTCGTGCAGGGCTGGACTTCCTTCTACTGGGCCTGGTGGATATCCTGGTCCCCGTTTGTCGGCATGTTCATCGCCCAGGTTTCACGCGGACGCACCGTGCGTGAATTCGTGATCTGCGTCATCCTGATTCCGACCGTGCTGAGCATCATCTGGATGTCGGCCTTCGGTGGCTCCGCCATCCATCAGGTCATTGCCGATGCAGCTGCCCCGGTGGCTTCCGCCGCCCAAGAGCTCAAGCTCTTCAAGATGGTGGAACAGTTCCCCTTCACCCCGCTGCTGTCCTTTGTCGGCATTGTACTGGTGCTGGTATTCTTCATCACCTCCTCGGATTCAGCCTCACTGGTGATTGATACCATCACGGCGGGCGGCAAAACCGATGCCCCGGTCCCCCAGCGTGTCTTCTGGTGTACCTTTGAAGGCATTGTGGCCGCCGTTCTGTTGCTGGTCGGCGGGCAGGAGGCCCTGAGCGCCCTGCAGGCCATGGCGGTCTCGACCGGCCTGCCGTTCACCCTGGTGCTGCTGGTGATGTGCTACAGCATCTGGGTCGGGCTACGGGCCGAATACAAGGGCATCCCGCTCAAAACCCAGATCATTCAGTAACCCTTTCCAACCCGCCTCCGGGGCCGGACTAGCAGCCGGCCCCCGTCTCCCCCCGCCGGCCTCATTGCCATTCCGCGTCTCCCGCACGCTGAAAACATGCGGGAGTTGTATCTCTGTAACGCTTGGGGTATACATGTGGGGTCTCAAGGGAGAGCAGACCGGTATGAGCACACCGGTTCCCCATCACCACCAACAAATCTGTTCTGGAGGAGTACAAGAAATATGCGTATGAAAACCCTGATTGCCGGCACCGTCCTTGCAGCAGCGACCTCACTGTGGTCGGCCAGCACCCTGGCCGCTGAATTCAACCTCAAACTGCACCACCTGCTGAGCGCCAGTTCCCCGGCCCAGACCCAGATGATCGAGCCTTGGGTCAAAAAAATCGAGGAAGCCTCCAATGGCCGGGTCAAGATCGAAATCTATCCGGCGATGTCCCTGGGCGGCAAACCGCCCCAGCTGGTCAAGCAGGTCCGGGATGGCATCGTGGACCTGATCTGGACCGTCAACGGCTATACCCCCGGCCTGTTTCCACGGACCGAGGTCTTCGAGCTGCCGTTCATCCACACCAACAACCCCTCAGCCACCAACCTTGCCATGCGCGACATGTTTGACGAATATCTGGCCCCTGATTACAAGGGCATGAAAGTCATGTTCCTGCACGTGCATCAGGGACAGGCTTTCCAGATGGTGGACAAGCCGGTGCACAAGCCGTCCGACCTTGAAGGGACCAAGCTGCGCATTCCGACCCGTACCGGTGCCTGGGTTATCGAAGCCCTGAAAGCCTCTCCGGTCGCGATGCCGGTTCCCGACCTGCCGCAGGCCCTGTCCAAGAAAGTGGTGGACGGTGCGCTGATTCCCTGGGAAATCATCCCGTCCCTGAAGCTGCAGGACCTGACTGACTATCAGATCGAGGGCAATGACAAAACCCGCTTCGGCACCACGACCTTCCAGCTGTCCATGAACGAGAAAACCTGGAATGCACTGCCGGAAGACATCCAGAAAGTCTTCATGGATGCCTCGGATGAAAACTGGTGGCATCAAGTCGGTGAAATCTGGGCCAAGACGGATGATGAAGGCATCAAACTGGCGGTT
Organism: Thiothrix sp.; assembly: GCA_020442915.1. Lineage (GTDB taxonomy): Bacteria > Pseudomonadota > Gammaproteobacteria > Thiotrichales > Thiotrichaceae > Thiolinea. The sequence goes on from JAGRJD010000009.1 coordinate 23,312, forward strand.
GAGGCCGGGAATGAGCATATCACCCTGACCCCGGAAGAAACCGAAGCATTCAAGCAGGCACTGGAGCCGGTGGTAGAGCGCTGGGTGGAAGAGGTCAAAGGGCTTGACATTGACGGCGGGAGCCTGGTGTCCAAGGCGCGGGAGCTGGTAGCCAAACACTCCACCAAACCCGAATAAGGCCTCCGGCTCATGAACGCCATGCCTATTCCTGCGGGCGGCAGGCCGGTAGCGCTTGTCGCCCGTCTGATCCAGTGGTGGGCCATGCTCGGGGGGCTGCTGCTGCTGGTGATCGTCCTGATGACCAGCTACAGTGCCGTGGCAGGCTTCCTGTTCGCCAGCCCGTTTCCCGGTGATTTCGAGCTGACCGAAATGGGGATTGCAATTGCAGCCTTCTGTTTCCTGCCGTGGTGCCAGCTGGCCAACGCCAATGTTTCCGCCGATATTTTCACCTCCGGGGCCAGCCATGCCACGGTGCGCCGGCTGAACCGGCTGGGCTCGCTGATCGCGCTGGGCTTCAGCATCCTGCTGCTATGGCGCATGTATGAGGGCATGAAGGATTACCAGACCTATGTGGAAGTCACCGCCATCCTGCAGATTCCGATCTGGTACGCCTTCATACCGGTCCTGCTGTCACTGGTGCTGCTGATCATTGCCGCCCTGATCACGCTGGTCTATCCGCAGGATCAGGCCGCATACTCACAACCGGTGGAGACCGAATAACCATGGCCTATGAACTTTCCGTCGGTCTGGCCGGCCTGGTGGCCCTGATCGCCCTGATCGCCATCCGCATTCCGATTGCCTATTCCATGATTCTGGTGGGCGGAGTCGGCGTCACCCTGCTCAACGGGCCGGACATCTTCATGTCCCAGCTCAAGGATCTGGCCTATGTGCAGTTCTCCATTTACGACCTGTCGGTGGTGCCCATGTTCGTGCTCATGGGCAATATCGCCTCCCAGGCCGGACTGTCGCGGGAGCTGTTCCGGGCGGCCAATGCCTGGATCGGCTGGGCCCGTGGCGGGGTGGCCATGTCGGCCATTCTGGCCTGTGCCGGTTTCGGGGCCGTCTGCGGCTCCTCACTGGCCACGGCTTCCACCATGGGCAAGGTGGCCCTGCCGGAACTGAAACGCTACAACTACCTGGGCTCGCTGGCGACCGGCACCCTGGCCGCCGGCGGCGTACTCGGCATCCTGATCCCGCCCTCGGTGGTACTGGTCATCTACGCCATTCTGGTGGAGGCCAACATTGTCACCATGTTCATCGCCGCCTTCATCCCCGGTCTGCTCGCGGTACTGCTGTTCCTGCTCACCATCGCCATCTACGTGCGCCTCCACCCGGAAGCCGGCCCGGCCCGTGACCCGATCTCGCGCGAGGAATTCCGGGAAGCCACCCTCGGCGTGCTGCCGGTACTGCTGATCTTCGGTGCAGTCATCGGCGGCATCTATTTCGGACTCTTCAATCCCACACCGGCAGCAGCGGTCGGGGTATTTCTGGTCGCCATCTACGGCATGGTCCGCGGCACCATCCGCTGGCCGGAAATGCGCGACTCCCTGTATGACACCGCCAAAACCACCGGGATGGTCTACCTGATCATGCTGGGTGCTGAAATGCTCAAGATATTCATGGCCCGTGGCGGGGTACCCCAGGCTGCTGCCGAACTGATGACCAACTCCGGGCTCTCGCCCATGGGTATCCTGCTGCTGCTGCTGTTCATCCTCATCATTCTCGGCTGCCTGATGGACTCCCTGTCCATGATCCTGCTCGCCATTCCGTTCTTCTGGCCGGTACTGGCCGGGCTGGATTTCGGCATGAGTCAGGAGGAGCTGAAGATCTGGTTCGGGATTCTGGCCCTGATTGTGGTGGAACTGGGCCTGATCACGCCACCGGTGGGCATGAACGTGTTCATCATCAGCGCCATGGCCAAGGATGTCCCGATGCGGGAAACCTTCAAGGGCGTCATGCCGTTCTTTGCCTCGGAGCTGATCCGGGTGGCCGTGCTGGTGGCCTTCCCGGCCCTGACCCTGTGGCTGCCCAGGGTACTGGGCTGAAGTAAAGGAGCTATCATGAGCCTGCGTTACAGCATATTGGGAGCCGGTGCCATGGGTTCCGTTTTCGGTGCCCGGCTGGCACTGGCCGGTTTTGACGTGGAACTGCTGAACCGCTCATCCGCCCATGGGGACGCCATCCGTACCCAGGGCGGCCTCAAGGCCCGTATCGGCGGCAGCCAGCACCTGATTCCGCTGTCAGCCGTTACCGTAGCCAAGGCCCGTGAAGCGGACGTGGTGATCCTGTTCACCAAGTCGTTCCAGATCGAGCAGGCCCTGGAGGGTCTGCCCGCAAGCCTGCAGCAGGCCCATGTGGTCACACTGCAGAACGGCCTCGGCAACGGGGCGCGGGTGGCGGCCCTGGTTGGCCTGGAACGGACCACCGAGGGCCTGAGCATGATGCCCTCGGAGTTTCTCGGCCCCGGTGAGGTCGCCTCTTCCGAGGCAGCCCAGACCTGGATGTATCATGCCAGCGGCCAGCCGCATGCCCTGACCACACAGATCGGACAGGATTTCAATCAGTCCGGTATCACCACCACCGTCACCCCGGAAGTGCAGCAGCACATCTGGCAGAAAGCCTGTTTCAATATCGCCATGAATGCCCTGTGCGCCCTTACAGCCGGTTCGCCCGGTCTGTTGCAGCAGCACCCGGATGGTCGGGCGCTGGCACATGAAATTGCCACCGAAGCCCTGCAGGTGGCGGCAGCTTCCGGTGCGACACCGGACCCGGACAGGGTGCACCAGCTGATCGACTATGCCTGTGACAACCATCCCTGGCACAAGCCCTCCATGCGGCAGGACCTGGAGCAGGCCCGTATGACCGAAATTGAGGCACTCAATGGCCACATTGTCACGGCGGCTGCCGAAGCCCGGATTCCCGTCCCCCTGAACACCCTGCTGACCCGGCTGATCCGGCTGCGCCAGACCTCCCCGGCTTTCTGGGCCGGCCAGCCGTCAGCACACTGAAACGGAAACGGGTATCAGCCTCATGAGCGACAACACCGGCAGCCCTCGTCGGCGCAGGCGGCGCAGACCCGGCACCACCCCGCGTTTCGACATCACGGTACCTTCACCCTGTATCGGCGTGTGCTGGCTCGACGAACAGACCGGCCTGTGTGATGGCTGCCTGCGCACCGGTGAGGAAATCCGGGACTGGATCATCATGGACCGGGCCCAGAAACTGGCAGTGCTGGAACGGCTGGAGCAGCGCCGGCTGGCCAGAGAACAGCATGAATGAATAAAAATCAACCATCTGGGCCGTCAGGTCTATGTCGCAACCAACCGTAACGCCATAGCACCCTCAGCAGTGCCGGACGAGATTGAGGGTTATTCACAGTTTTTTGCCCAGCCCCATGCCATGACTGAAGCCGATATTCAGCGCGTGATCATACAATTTGCCGAAACCGCCGCTCTGGCCGGGAACGCACCTGGCTGCAGGGGCACCACCCCACCACCACCGGGCAATAAAACGCCCGGACTGCGGAGAGCTGGCACGCCAGTCCTCCGACAATATCCGGCAGGGCTGCATTACCATGCGGTAATCATTGCCGCACGCCCAGCTACTGGACCCCAACCGGATCAGCCGTCAGAATACAGCACATGACCAGCCAGAAGATGATCAGAGCGTGACACCGGCACAAGCGAGCGATTCCGTCCACCCGGCGGGCACCTTGGTGCTGCCGCCTGCCCGACCGGCATTGTCGATCCTGATGTACCATCAGGTCGGACGCTTTGCCGCACCCGCCACCCACCGGGCCCTGTACTGCCATGTCGACCGCTTCCGTGCCCAGCTGGCCTACCTCAGGCACCTGCGCTTCACGGTCATGGACCTGGGGCAGGTACAGGCGTGCCTGTTTGCCGGCCAGCCGCTGCCCCCACGTGCAGTGGCACTAACCTTTGATGACGGTTTTGCCGATTTCCGGGAGCATGCCTGGCCACTGCTGCAGGAACACGGCTTTCCCGCCACCCTGTTCGCCATCAGCGCCCTGATCGGCCAGCAGGCCACCTGGATGAGCGGGCCGGAATTCCCCGACCCGGCCCCGCTGCTGGATGGCCCGGCCCTGCGTGCACTGCAGCAGGAGGGCCTGCACATCGGCTCACACGGCATGAGCCATCAGCGCCTGACCCGGCTCACGCAGCAACAGGCCCGTGCTGAAGTCTTTGACAGCAAGGCTGCGCTGGAAGACCTGCTGGGCGTTGCCGTGCCGGACTTCTGCTACCCTTACGGCGACTACAACCGGCAGGTACGCGATCTGGTGCAGGAAGCCGGCTACCGTTCCGGCCTGACCTGCGTCCGCGCCGCCGCCAACTACGCCCGCAATCCCTTTGAACTGCCGCGCAAGGCCATTTCCTACGGCGACAGCCTCGCAGGTTATGCCTGGAAGCTGCATGTCAAACATGCCCGCAAAGGCTGAGGCCCGCATGCGCATCCTGCAGGTTCTGCACAGCCACGGCTACGGCGGGGCCGAAAGCCACGCCTTCACCCTGATGCAGGCCTTGCAGGAAGCCGGGCATAACACCTGCTTTGCCGGCCCGCGTGATTCCTGGCTCACCAAACAGTGCCTGGCTGCCGGGCTGGCCTGCGAACACCTGGGCATGCACGGGCTGTTTGACCCGGTTTCATTCTGGCGTTTGCGCCGTCTGATCCGGCGCTGGCAGCCGGATGTGGTGCATGCGCATCTGGTGCGCGCCGCCCATTATACCGGACTGGCCACCCCCGTTCCCGGCCCGGCAACGGTCTGCACGGCACATGCCACCAATGTCCACAAGCACATGCAGCGCTGCCGGCACATTGTCGCGGTCTCGGAAGCGGTACGGGCCAACCTGCTGCAGCACGGCCATGCCGCCGGACGGGTCACGGTGGTTTACAACGGCATACCGGCCCCCGAAACCACCGGTGACCGTGCCGCCCTGCGCCGGGAACTGGGCATTGCCCCGGACAGCTGGGCCATGGTCAACGTCGGACGTTTTATCCGTGACAAGGGGCAGGACCAGCTGGTACAGGCCCTGCACCACTGCCCCGCAGAGCGGGAGGAGCTGCAGCTGTACCTGATCGGAGACCCGGCTACCGGCTTCGGGCAGGAAGTCCGTACCTTGGCACAGGCCGATGCCCGCATCCATTTTCCGGGTTATCGTGCCGATGTTGCGCGCCTGCTGCCGGCCTTTGATGCCTACCTGCTCGGTTCCCGGCGTGAAGCGCTGGGACTGTCACTGGTGGAGGCCGCCGCCGCCGGCCTGCCGGCGGTTGCCATGGCAGTGGGCGGAGTACCTGAAGTGGTGAAGGATGGCGTCAGTGGTTATCTGGTGCCCGCCGGCGATACCGCCGCCATGGCCGGACGCATTCTGGCCCTGCAGGCCGATCCGCAGCAGGCCCGCACCCTGGGAGCCGCTGCCTGCCGCCATTATCAGGCCCGCTTCACCCGCGAAGCCATGTTGCAGGGCATACTGGCGGTTTACCGGCAGGCACGACTGAAACCGTGACAGCACGGCCCAAAAGCCGTATGTTGAAACCCTGTCACCCGTGATTGGAGTCCCGCATGTCCGCCACCGCTTACCCGCACCTGTTTCAGCCGCTGGACCTCGGCTTTACCACCCTGAAAAACCGCATCCTGATGGGCTCCATGCACCTGGGGCTGGAAGAGATGCCCGATGGTTCTGCCCGCATGGCTGCTTTTTATGCCGAGCGCGCCCGAGGTGGCGTGGGCCTGATCGTGACCGGCGGTATTGCCCCCAACAAGGCCGGTGCCGCTTCCCCCCATGCCGCCGTGCTTGACAGTGAACAGGCCCTGCCCGGCCATCAGCTGATCACCCGGGCCGTGCATGAGGCCGGTGGTAAAATCTGCATGCAGATTCTGCATACCGGGCGTTATGCCTATCATCCCGGCCTGATCGCGCCCTCTGCGATTCAGGCCCCCATCAACCACTTTGTACCGCATGCTGTCACAGCAGAGGAAATCGAACAGCAGCTTGCGGATTTCGTCCATTGTGCCGCCCTGGCACAACAGGCCGGTTATGACGGGGTGGAGATCATGGCCTCCGAAGGCTATTTCCTGAACCAGTTCATCGCCGCCCGTACCAATCACCGTGATGACGCCTGGGGTGGCAGCTACGCACACCGCATGCGCCTGCCGGTTGAAGTGGTGCGCCGGATGCGGGAGCGAACGGGAGCGGATTTCATCCTCATTTTCCGCCTCTCCATGCTGGACCTGGTGGAACAGGGCAGTACCTGCGAGGAGATCATCGAACTGGGGCAGGCGGTGGAACAGGCCGGTGCCACCCTGATCAATACCGGCATCGGCTGGCACGAGGCGCGCATTCCCACCATCGCCACCAAGGTACCACGGGCGGCCTTTACCTGGGCCACGGCCCGGGTACGCGCCGCTTTCGGGATTCCGGTCATCACCTCCAACCGCATCAACACCCCGGAGGTGGCCGAAGCAGTGCTGGCCCGGGGTGATGCCGACATGGTCTCCATGGCCCGTCCCTTTCTGGCCGACCCGGATTTTGTCGTCAAGGCCGAACGTAATGCCGCAGACAGCATCAATACCTGCATCGCCTGCAATCAGGCCTGTCTGGATCACATCTTCGTCGGCAAGCTCACCAGCTGTCTGGTCAACCCGCGTGCCTGCCACGAAACCGAACTGCAGATCATACCCGCCCCCCAGCCCCGGAAACTGGCCGTGGTCGGGGCCGGTCCGGCGGGTCTGGCCTTTGCGGTCACGGCAGCCGGGCGCGGGCACCATGTCACCCTGTACGATGCGGCCCCGGAGATCGGCGGCCAGTTCAACCTCGCCAAGCGCATTCCGGGCAAACAGGAGTTTTATGAAACCCTGCGCTATTTCAGCCAGCGCCTGCAGCAGCTGGGGGTCACACTCAGACTGAACCACCGCGTCACTGCCGCCGAGCTGGAAGCCGGAGATGCGGATACCGTGATCCTGGCCAGCGGCATTGTACCGCGCACTCCGGCCATTGAAGGCATCGACCACCCCAGGGTGCTGCCTTATCTCGACGTGATCCGGGGGGCCGAGGTCGGTGCCTCGGTCGCGATCATCGGTGCCGGCGGCATCGGTTTTGATATTGCCGAATTTCTGACCCATGATAACCCCGTGGGTAACAAAGCAGACGCCCGGACTGCGATTGCAGGCTTTCTGCAGCAGTGGGGCGTGAGTACCGATCCTGCGCTCCGGGGTGGACTTGACAGCCACCTGCCTGCTCCCGTGCCTGCCGCACGCACGGTCTGGCTGCTGCAACGCAAAACCACCAAAGTGGGTGACGGCCTGGGCAAGACCACGGGCTGGATTCACCGTGCCGACCTGAAAAAACGCGGGGTGCACATGCTGTCCGGCTGCGAATACCTGCGCATCGATGATCAGGGCCTGCACCTGCGGGTCAATGGCGAACCCCGGCTGCTGGCCGTCGATCAGGTGGTCATCTGCGCCGGACAGGAACCGAACCGGCAGCTGGCCGACCAGCTCAGCAAGCCCTTCCACCTGATCGGTGGTGCCGACGTCGCACTGGAGCTGGATGCCAAGCGTGCCATCGATCAGGGAACCCGGCTCGCTGCCGAAATCTGACCCCCCTTTCGGGCCGGTCTGGCCGGATACGGCGATACCGGAACCGGCCCGATTAAATTTCCTCGGAATTGCGCTTTGTCAATGAGGTGTACCGGCAAATCCGCTTAACTCCCTTTTGCTTCTGAAATCATAGGCCTGCCCAACAATAATCACATATCCCACAAGGCTTTCTGTCCGTCAGGTTACAAGCGCTCAGGAGGTTGCATGATAACCGAACAAGTCGTTGAACTGTCGCGGCTGCAATTTGCAGTGACTGCGCTCTACCATTTTCTGTTTGTACCGCTCACCCTGGGCATGACCTTCATGCTGGCGATCATGGAATCGGTCTATGTCATGACCCGGAAACCGGTCTACAAGGACATGGTGAAATTCTGGGGCAAGCTGTTTGGCATCAACTTCGCCCTGGGTGTCACCACCGGGCTGACCATGGAATTCCAGTTCGGCACCAACT
>JAGRJD010000069.1 GCA_020442915.1 Thiothrix sp.
GTCGATCTGAGCCATACCAACAAGGGCGAGGAAATGATCGCAAAGGCCAAGGCACTGGCTGACACGGGAGCCAGCCTGTATCTGGTTCACGTGCTGGAACCGGTCCCTGCCTATGTCGAGGCACAGGTTCCGGACGCCTTCCATTCCGAGGCCCTGAAAACCACACGCCAGCAGCTGGCGGACATCGCCCGTGAATCCGGCATTGAGCTCAAGACCCAGGTGCGTGCCGGTTCGCCGGCCAGCGAGATTCTGGCGGTTGCAGAAGAAGAAGGTGCCGACCTGATCCTCATCAAGTCACACAAGCCCGGTTTTCAGGACTACTTTCTGGGTTCCACTGCCGCCAAGGTCGTACGCAAAGCCAAGTGTTCCGTGCTGGTCATGCGCTGAGAAAAACAAAGGCGTCATCCTGTGACACCAATCCGGATATCCGGTTTTCCGGAAGGGTAGTGCGTTGCAAGCCGGTGCCGCACGACAGCAGCTCCGGCAGGGTTCATTGCACAACAGGCTGGTCGGTACCCGTTGGGTGAATGCCGGTACGCTGTCGTGAATCACCCGCTCGTTGATACTGTCGCCCCCGATATCGGTATGGCGGATGGTATGGCCGTGCGGGATGTTTAAGCCGGGAACAGGGACCTGTCCCCGGCGGTTCAAGAAATAAACTGACCTTTAGCGGGCGTCAGGAACCGTACCGTTAATGATGTAGTTGACGGCAGAACTCTGGTTGCCGGGGTGGCGTAATACGTTACCCAGTACCAGATTGATGTCATTGCCCGGTCCGGCAAACAGCGTACTGCCATCCAGGTTGAAGTCGGAATTGTAATAACCTGCAAGGCGGTAGTTGCTGTTGAGTGCCGTGTTGTCCGGCTGGCGCAGTATCAGTGCCAGCAGTGTGGTCGGATCATTACCCGGCCCATAGGCAATAATGCTGTTGCTTTGGTTTGCATCACCGGACCACATCAGCGCAGGGCCGGTACCTGTCAGGCGGGCATTGGCACCGTAGACCGGTGTTGTCGCCAGACCGAAGTCGACCAGTCGGGGCGTGGGTGACAGTGACAGGGTATTGAGTGTCATGACACCCAGATGATTGCGGTGATAGACCACCACATAATAATCACCCGCGCTGACATTTTCGAACTGCAGGGTGGTACTGCCACTTGCTGCATCCATGACATCGCCGTCACGCTGCAGCAGTGCGGCCTGAGCGGCAACCAACTGAGTGCGATCCGTCGCCGAACGCAGCTCCACCAGCACCCAGTCCACCGCCGCATCAGTACCCACCATGCTCAGCAGGCCGGCCTGCGCCGTTTCGGTACCCGGATAACTGAACCGGTAAGCCGTGCCTGCATAGGGCTGATTCAGTGGCAGCAGGTTCAGGGCACGCAGACTGTCGTTCATCAGGCCGGTGGTCGAACTGTACGGCCCCTGAAGAATGGTACGCACCTGCAGGGCTACCGTGGAGACATCAACAGCATCCAGATAATCCGGGATACCATCGCCATCGGTATCCACCGCATCGGCCGGGCTGCCGTCACCGTTCGGATCGTTCTGCTCGGCGGAAGACAGCTTGCCGTCACCGTCATCATCGGTATCCAGATAATCCGGGGTACTATCAGCATCGGTATCATCATCCGCCGGCGTGCCACCGTTGTAGTTCTCGTTGGCGGTCAGGACGCCGTCACCATCGTCATCGGTATCCAGCGCATCCGGCGTGCCATCCTTATCGGTATCAACCGGATTGGCCGGGTCGGAACCGACTTCCACACCATCCGGAATGCCATCACCGTCAGAATCCGGATTGGTCGGGTTGCTGCCAGCCTGTTCCTCTTCACCATTGGTCAGGCCATCCTCATCCGGGTCAGCCAGCGGGCCATCCGTATCATCCGCATCCAGATAATCCGGCTTGCCGTCTCCATCGGTATCCACCGCATCTGCCGGGCTGCCGTCATTATTCGGATCGTTCTGTTCATCAGCCGACAGCTTGCTGTCACCATCATCATCGGTATCCAGATAATCCGGGGTACCGTCACTGTCGGTATCATCATCCGCCGGCGTGCCACCGTTGTAGTTCTCGTTGGCCGTCAGGACACCGTCATTGTCATCATCGGTATCCAGCGCATCCGGCGTGCCATCATTATCGGTATCAACCGGGTTGGCTGGATCGGAACCGACTTCCACACCATCCGGAATGCCATCACCGTCAGAGTCCGGATTGGCCGGATCAGTACCTGCTTTCACCTCATCGGCATTACTCAGGCCGTCACCATCCGGATCAGCATCCGGGCCATCGGTATCATCCGCGTCCAGATAATCCGGCTTGCCGTCTCCATCGGTATCCACCGCATCTGCCGGGCTGCCGTCATTATTCGGATCGTTCTGTTCATCAGCTGACAGCTTGCTGTCACCGTCATCATCCGTATCCAGATAATCCGGGGTACCGTCACTGTCGGTATCATCATCCGCCGGCGTGCCACCGTTGTAGTTCTCGTTGGCCGTCAGGACACCGTCATTGTCATCATCGGTATCCAGTGCATCCGGCGTGCCATCATTATCGGTATCAACCGGATTGGCCGGATCGGCACCGACTTCCACACCATCCGGAATGCCATCACCGTCAGAATCCGGATTGGTCGGACTGGTACCGATAGCTGCCTCCTGCTGGTTGGTCAGGCCATCGCCATCCAGATCGCCCAACGGGCCATCGGCATCATTGGTGTCCAGATAATCCGGAACCGTGTCACCATCGGTATCCACCGCATCTGCCGGGCTGCCGTCATTATTCGGGTCGTTCTGCTCGGCAGACGACAGCTTGCCGTCTCCGTCATCATCCGGGTCCAGGTAGTCCGGAATCCCGTCGCTGTCGGTATCATCATTGGCAAGGGTGCCACCGTTGTAATTTTCATTGGCGGAAAAGACACCATCACCATCGTCATCGGTATCACGGAAATCCGGAGTACCATCACTGTCCGTATCCTGCAGCGGTGCCGCCGTACCACCCTGATCAACATCAAAGGCATCGTCCAGGCCGTCATTATCAGCATCGTTACCGGAAGGAGCCGTATCCGCTACACCATCATGGTTGGTATCACGCGCTTCAATGCCATCCGGCACGCCATCGTTGTCACTGTCTTCATCCAGACTGTCCGGAATGCCATCATTGTCGGTGTCGACACTGCCATCACCCTCCACCGTATCCAGGATACCGTCGCCATCATCGTCCAGATCATTGGCATCAACGATACCGTCACCATCGGTATCCGGACGGTTATCGACCGCATCCAGATAATCCGGCTTGCCGTCTCCATCGGTATCCACCGCATCTGCCGGACTGCCGTCATTATTCGGATCATTATTTTCATCAGCAGACAGGATACCGTCACCGTCATCATCGGTATCCAGGTAGTCCGGAATGCTGTCATTGTCGGTATCATCGTCGGTCGGGCTGTTGCCGTTGTAGTTTTCATTAGCCGTCAGGACACCGTCATTGTCATCGTCAGTATCCAGCGCATTGATCGTGCCATCACCATCGGTATCGGTCGGACTGGCAACAGTCCCTACCTCAACCCCATCGGGTACACCATCACCATCGGAATCCGGATTATTGGGGTTGGTGCCGATCAGCTTTTCATCTCCGGTGATGATGCCATCACCATCCGGATCCAGACTGTCAGCACAGTCAGCCGCCACACCATAATTCTGACGGTAGTTGTTGCCGGTGCCATCACCCCAGCCCATGTTGGTGAACTGGTTGCCTGGATTGGTACCCAGACTGTTGCTACCTGAACTTGCACCTAACGTACTGTTTTCCGGCAGGAACGGGTCACTAGCATCAATCAGGCTGACGGGGCCAAGACAGGTGCCGGAATTGGTGAAGCTGAACACCTCGACCTCCTGCCCGGTCTGCCAGCCGAATGCGCTTGCTGGTGAAATATAAGTCAGAGCAAATGAAATATAATCGTGGGTCGGGTTTTCTGCCGGCGCATCGGCACGGGAGTTGTCGGCCCAGTTGGCGCCGGTAACAGTGGAACTCAGGTTACTGACGGTAAAATAATCACTGCCGGTTCCGTGGGGTACCAGAATGGTGACCTGGCCCGTCATGCTGTTGTCCGGGGCCGGTGTTTCAGTGGGCGTCATGTAGACATGATAACGATTGTCGGCTGTGCTCCAGCGAATCGTATAGTCCAGGACTTCATTGGCAGCCCAGGCACTGTTGGCAGTCATCAACAATACCGAGGCGCTGAGTCCAAGGGTTTTCAGCAATTTTCCTTTCTGCATGCTAAGGCTTCTCTCTTAATTTTTATAATCCAGCGAGGATGAAAAACAAATAACAGGGCCAGGGTCAGGCCCTCTTGTCAGGCATCACTTGCACTTGGTCTCGGAGCCATATACACCCTTGAAATTGTTTTCGCCAACTGCTCCCCAACCCAGATTGGTAAACTGGTTGCCCGGATTGGTGTTGGCAGAATTTTCAGGCACATTGAACGGGTCATCATCAGCCATGATACTGATACCATCAACGCATGCACCCTCACTCGAGAACGTGAACACCAGCTTTTCCTCCTCACCTTTCCAGGCATAGCTGCGGGCGCTGTCACCCTGCACACCGATATAGGAAAAGGAAATGTAGTCATGTTCCGGATCCTCTTCGGGCGAGTTGACCCGGGAAGCCTCAATCCAGTCCGCGCCATCAACGGAACTGACAACTTCCTTGGCACTGAATTTGGCGGCACTGGGAACCTTGAGGGTTACCTGGCCGGTAAGACTGATGTCCGGGGCGGGCGTAGCATCCGGACGCATCCAGACCTCATAGGTTTTACCATCGTCAGAGACAGCAACCTTATAGTCGATAACCTGATCGGCAAACACCGAAGCTGCCGAGGTCAGGGCGGACAAACCGGCAACCAGGACAGCAGCTGCCAGCACAGGGTTTTTTTTATGATTCATACAGGCTCCTTAAGCACATTTATTGTTCTGGGTCTCACAAAGTCTAAACGCCAAACTTCATATCAATTATTTTTTTTGATGAAAGGCAAAGTAAAGATGATGATACTGTTAACGTCCATTCCACACAAGCAAATAAATCAGGCTGCTTCCGGGCCAACCTGGGTATGTTCCCATCCTGTGCCTGAATAGCCACTGACTTTCCGCCTGCACAGCGCTCCGCAGATAACCGCGGCAGCGCCGGCATCCATGACAGGAGCATCACTGGTCGCCCGGAATACCCCCCTGAATCACATAGTTACCGATGTGACCGGTATTGCCCGGATACATCAGGATGTTCCCCAGCAACAGGCTTGCATCATTATCCGGTCCGGCAAATACCACCTGGCCATCCAGATTCAGGTCCATGCCGGCATAGGCCTTCCAGAGGAAACTGCTGTTATAGCCCGTGTTACCCGGTGCCATAAGCACCGAGGACAGTATCCGGTTCATGTCGTTGCCGCTACCCAGCATGTGCAACCGGTGATCATGATTGACATCCCCTGCCCACATCAGGGCCAGTGTATCGCTCTCCAGCCGCCCATGCTGTCCGGCAGAAACCGGCAGGTCAGGTCGGCTGAAATCCACCAGCGCTGGTACCGCCCCCAAGGTGAGCGCTTGGGCCGTCATCACGCCAAGGTGGTTTCGATGCCGCAGACTGACAAAATAATCCCCTGCTGACAGACCGGGGAAATTCAGCACCGGCAGGCCACTGGCGGCATCCACCACATCACCGTCACGCTGCAGCAAAGCGGACCGGGCAGCCACAATCAGCGCCGGACGCTCACGCGAGCGCAGCTCCAGCAGCACCCAGTCCACGACAGCATCATTTCCGTCTGCCAGTAACAGGATATCAGCGGTCCGCTCCAGTCCCGCATGCCCGAACGGGGCTTCGGCATAAGGCTGCATCCGGGGCAACAGGTCCAGCAGGCGCAGGTTATCAGCCATCAGACCGGCTTCGGGATCATAAGGCCCCTGCAGCATGGCCCGGACCCGAAGACTGACCCCATCACTCTCTTCGACATCCTGCACCACGACCTTGAGCAGACGGTTGTCCTCATAACCCAGATGATCCACAACACAGAGTATGACCTCATACTCATTATCGCCATTGGCATCCTGTGGAATTTCATAATCCGGCGGGCTGACAAAGCGCAGAACCCCCGTCACCCGGTCAATGGAAAACAGGGCCATGTCCGCCCCCCCGTTCAGGCGGTAAGTCAGGCCCTGTCCCTCCATGTCACCGGCATCACTGTCCACGGCGGTCAGATCATACACGGCACCTTCACCCTCTTCGGCGAAGCTCACCTGAGCCGGCGAATCAATAACCGGCTTTTCATTCACATCCTGCACCGAAACCTGTACCGGTACGGTGACGGAATTCCCGTGCACATCCACGCCCGTGATCTGTACCTCATAGACATTATCCTGCCCGGCGTCAGCCGGTGCTTCAAAGTCACCGGGATTGCCTGCGGCGGCAGCACGGAAGGTTGACAGATTGCGCGTGACAACAACTTCATCATCCGTACGCAGGAACTCCAGGGTACTGCAGTCAAATGTGGCACCAGGTACGGGCTCATGAATGATGAACGCTGCCGCATCCACGCCACCGCTGATCATGTAGGAAATGGGGTCGCCGTTCCTGTCCGTCGTCTCCAGCAGCGTCACCAGCGGCTGGTTTTCATTGATTTTCAGGCTGCTCAGATCCGCATCGGGATTACTGAGCAGGTTGGTGCAGACCGATGAGGCTCCTCCCTTTTTCACTCCGGAAAACTCCGAGGTGCTGCCCAGGGTGTCCGTACCGCTCTTTTCCGTAACGGTAACAGCAATACTGTCATCAACCGACACAGCCTGGCTGGCATTCAGTACCCCCTTGAAGTTATGCGGCCCGCCCCCCGGATGCACGATATCCATAAAGCCCAGATAAGTCTCACCCTCACCATGGCCCGTAGCATCGGCATCGGTGCTCCTGAAAAACTCGATCCGGTAGCCATCCGGGCTGGACGGGGCATCCAGGTCAAAGTCATAAGTCAGAATCGGGGTTCCATTGGCACCAAAGGAGCCGGCCTTGACCTCAGGGTAATTCAGCAAGCGGTTCGGCCCGGTATCCACGTCACCCTCATCATTGGCCGTCACACCATCAGCCCCCAGATCAATACCCAATCCGCCGTTACCATAAATACGGTTCTGAGTGACCGTGTTGTCGACACCGGTGCCATTCATGGCAATGCCGGCCCAGGTCTGGCCCGTAATGGTATTGGCGCTGATGTATGTCACAGAGACCCCATTGCCCAGATAGATACCGTGTCCGCCATTATCCCGGATGGTATTCGCCTCCAGGCGATTGCCATTGGCCGACCCATACAGCTGGAACCCGTGGGAGCCCTGCCCGGACAAGGTATTCCCGGTAAACCGGTTGGCATTGGAGTCCCCCAGGGAAACACCGATACCCCCCAGACCGACACCATTATCGGCAATGGTATTGTTGCGGAATACGTTGTTGTCGGCATTGTCACGCAGATACACCCCATAGCCCGGATTGTTGCTGATGGTATTGTCAGACAGCAGGTTGTCGTGCACATTGCGCTCCAGCGACAGGCCACCATTCCGGTTGCCACTGATGCTGTTGGCCGTGATGGTATTGTTCACGTTGTTCATGAACAGAACCAGACCATAGCCGTTGCTGGCCGTGATGGTATTCGCCCGTACCAGACTGTCACTGGTGTAGTAAAGCCGCACGCCATCCTTGAGGGAGATACCGTAACCATTATGGCTGATGGTGTTTTCAAGCAGCCGGAACCCGGTCAGCGAATCGGCGGAGGAACCATTCAGCACCACGCCCACACCCCCCATGTTCTGCACCACCACTGCCCGCAGCACCGACTGGTCCGCCGTGGCAGCAAAGACGACTCCGTCTTCATCCCTCTCGGAGAAACTGCTGTCCAGCACCACGATACCTGCACCGGTATTGGCCGCCAAGGAACGCCCGTCAATCACGCTATGGGGAGCGGATACCTGCAGCCGGCCATCCAGCACAATCCTTGCCTCACCGTCCACCAGTGCTGCTGCCGGAATCATGAAGTTGACCACATTGTCTTCCGGCCCGTAATCACCTGCCAGCGGATCCGGCAGCACCTGTGTCAGGCGGCTGCTATCCAACAGGTTGGCATTCAGGACATACTGGCGCAATGATCCCTGCCCATCCGGATTGACATTGACCACGGTGCTGAAATTAAAGCCGAAATCAACCCCCTCCTGCTCCGGACCACTGATGGATACCGGCTGCACTACCTGCGCCTGCCGGCCATCCAGCCCCCCCCCCCGCAAACCGGAAACTCAGGACATCCAACCGTGCACCATCCCGGTTGGCACCGGCATCTGCCAACAGCGGGTTACGTCCACCCACTTCATTCATGACCGCTGCCGTACCGGTACTGCGATAAGTCATGACACCGAGTTCGGTCCCGTTCGAGCCTCGGCGTACAGAGTCGACACTGTCACTCACCACCCGGATGAAATAGTTGCCCGGCACCAGTTCAGGTAGCCGGTAGATGCCGTCCTCTCCGTCGGTGGCAGCCGTTCTGAGCGCGGCAACCATCTGGCCTTCACTGTCATAGACCTCGACCAGGGCGTTGTTGATACCCGCGGTTCCGGCAGCCCCGAATGAGCGTCCGGCCCCCCCACCGTAATTCATGTCCTCAAACACCCGACCACTGACAGCCCCGGTTGCCGGGCTGCAGTCGCCTTCCGTCAGGGTCACATTGTCAAGGATCAGCGTACTGGTCAGCACCCCATCGGCATAGGCACTGCCACCGACCGTACACCCCCCCATCAGATGCGGAAAACATGACTGACCGGCTGCCGAGGTATCAGCAGCAAACTGGCCATAACTCACAAAGCTTATCGTCGTCGAGTCACTGTCAGCCACAAAGAAGACCCGGTAATACACGCCCTGCGCAGTATCCGGAACCTCCAGATGCAGCATGCGGGTGGCCAGCCCCCGGACCTCCAGCCCGGCAATACCGGATGGTGCACCACTGCCCCCCGTGTCCGACAACACCTCAAAGCCCAGATGATAGGTGACACCCGGCGTGGTATTGAAAGTACGGCTCAGCCGCAGCGGCTGGCCACCGAAGTCCTGAAGCCCGGCAGTTTCAGCCGGCGTCAGGTCATCGGCCCGGTCACGGATTTCCAGTGCCTGCGGCGGATTTTGAACCAGCCCGTCGGCATCAAAAACAAAGCCGGCCTCCGGGTACATGCGCCGCACCTGGCCATTACCGAAATAAACGGCCTTGCCTGACGCAACAGCACTGCGCGCAATGATGTTCGCCGGAGTGTCGGAACCACCACCGACAGCCGACCAGTCACGAATGGCGACCTGCCCGTCACGGGCCGGCCCCCAGTATGCAGGTGCCAGATCATCAAAATTATCCGAGAATACCGGTACGGCACAGCTGGCCTCCCCATCCACGCGCTGCAGCCGCAGCTCGCCTTGCGGGTAACGGCCCGTGTTGACGGCGATACCGATCAGGTAATCCTCAACCTCACCCAGACCGGCACTGTCAACAGCAGCACTGTCACCGGCCAGGCTGGTTTCACTGCTCAGACGCAGGCGCAGGTAACGGGTGCCGGGCCTGAGGTCCGCCGGCAGGGCCGGCCAGTCCAGCATCACATCAGCACCCCCCTCCGGGACTTCGACCTCAGCAGACTCACCAGCCTCGAAAGTACCACTCTTGTCAAAATCAATCCAGCCCATCAGCTTGGCAACGGCACCACTGACATTATGCACCGGCACTGCCAGCTGGTAGCTCCCGGCCGTTTCCAACAACAGCGGCAAGGCGACAAACTCGCCATTGACAAGCCCGTCCAGCTCCTCATCATCCTGTCCGCTGGCATCATCGCCATTCGCATCAGGCTTGACATTACCGTTGGCAGCCAGGGTGCTGGCCGGGGCATCTTCAGCATCCGGCACTCCGGCCCCGATATGCAGATCAGCAGAAATGACCTGACTGCCGCCACCGAAACTGGCCGGAGCATCACCATAATCACGCTGCACCACCTGGCCGATGACAACCCGATGATCCTCTACCTCACCATCTGCGGCAGGCCCCACAGTACCGATACCGGCAACCGAAGCCCAGCGGAAACGTGCCATACTGTAGCCATCAGGTATGCCGGCAGGAACACCGACCTCAAAGCTGATCCAGCCGGTACGGCTGTCGGTGTCACCGGCAGCATTATCCTGCAGGTCCTGCGCCACCTGTTCGCCCGCATCCTGAAAATCACCATCCCGGTTCCAGTCCACCCAGGCCTGCAGATAACCGGCACCGGTCACGGCAACCGGAACAGTCACGCTACTGCCCGCCGTCAACAGCGGTACCTGAACCCCGTCCTCGTCATCAACACCACTGGTATCATCCCCGTCTGCTGCCGGACCCGTGCGGGCCTCCAGCTCCCTGTCCGGCGCGATACTGCCCAGATACAGACTGTCATCACCGGTATGAAATGCGCTGCCGTACGAGGCCGGTGCATCCGAATAATCGGCAGAGATACAATTTTCCTGTGCCGTTGTCACAATCTGCTCCACTTCCACACCAGTGAGCGCAAACCCGCTGCCCTTGATGAACAGACGGCGGGGCGTGGCCTGATTGACTTCCGGATCGGCAATGTTGTCCGCCACCTCTCCGGTATAGGCGCCCCCCACTGAGGCAATGGCGGCAAACTCCTCCCTGGCATCCGAGCTGTCCTGAATGAAGACCACCGAGAAGGTGACGCCCTGACGCTTGAGCAGGTTGAAAACGGCATAGTTGCTGCCATCTCCGGGCTCATAGGCCATGTTGTCCAGATCCAGTGTCACGCTGCTGCCACTGTTGGCATAGGCATCACTGAAGACAATGATCTGTAAAGGCCGGGCACCAGAACGGTCAAGCTCGTGTATCGGTCCGACCAGTTGGTCATGGGTGGTATCCGGATCACCGTCCAGAGCGAAACGCAGGAACTGCAATGCGACAGCCAGGTAGTCAGAACGGGCGCTGGAATCGAAAACCCCGCCGGTAGCAAACTGGCGCACCGGTGTCGTCATGGGCGCAGCGCTGAAATCCCGTTCGATGTAAACCATCTGCTGCTGATACGGCATGCTGCCGGCATAATGTGCCACCGCGACCCTGCTGGCCGGACTGTCAGCCAGCAGGCGGCTGCCCACCTGCAGCATGCTGTTCTGGAAGGCAGCATATTCAGCCTCGGAAATGGAGCCGGAATTATCCACCACAAACAGCACATCCTGTCCGCCATCCACGGAGCAGCTGCCCTCGACCACAGGCCCTGCCGTCGGATGAATCACAACCGCATAGTCCTCCACCTCACCATCACTGGCCGGGGCGGACGGTGACAGACTGACATCCCGTGACCAACGGAAACGGCTGTAAGTCGTGCCCGGTACCGCATCCAGCGGCACCCGCACATTGAAACCGATGTCACCAGTCGATGCCGATGCACTCAGATTAGTGGCAACCCGCTCACTGGCGTCGGCAAAATCCCCATCGGCATTCCAGTCAAACCAGGCCTGCAGGTACCCGCCACTGCCAGCCGTCCGGACGTTGATCCAGGCCGACTCGCCAGCAATCAGACGCCCGATGCTGACCCCGTCTTCATCATCCACAGCGTTGTTGTCATCCCCCAGAGCATCCATGCTGTCCAGCGCCTGCGTATCCGCATCCGGAGCCCCCTGACCCAGGAAAAAGCCGGGATCGGACAGCAAGTGCTCAGCACGCCCGTAACTGGCCGGGGCATCCGAATAATCAGAGAATGGCCCCACGCCACAGAATGCCAGATTGTGAATGCCGAAACCGGGCTCACTGTCCGTGATCAGGGCACCATTATTGATGCTGAAGTCGATCACAACCCGATCCACTGTCTGCGGGAAAGCCACATGCAGCACGCTCTCATCCGAATTGCCACCGGCAGGCCGGGTGGGATAATCACCCAGCACCGTGTTGCCATTGATGATGTGGGCAGAACTGCCCGTCAGTACCGGCAGCACCACACGGTTCCTGAAATAACCGGTGATGACATATTTTTCCTGACGGTCAAACTTGTCCACTTCGCCATCCGCATCAAAAAGCCGGAAATGCAGACCATCGACACCGATACCGGAAACACCCACACGGATTTCCGTCTCCAGATGGTTGCTGGTCCCCATGACGGGTAATTTTCCTGCCACCATCAGGGTATTGCTGGGTGCGGCCTCATCACCCTGATAATAAACACCGTTGCCTGGTGCCGGATAAGGCGTGGTCACCAGCGCACCGGCCGGGTCGGATACGGTCAGGCTGATGGTTTTGCCCGCCACCCAATAGGCATTGTTTTTGTTGCCGGGAGTCCAGGTCACGTTTGACCAGTCCAGCTGCACCGGTGCCGGACAGAATGCCTGGACCCGAACCACGTAATCCTCGACCTCCCCGTCCGGTGCGGGGTCAGTCACGTTCAGGCCCGCCCGCGAGGACCAGCGGAAACGGGCATAGGTTTCGGCCCGGGTTGCCGTTGCCGGCACCATGACCGGAATGCTGATGCGTCCGTTGCCATCGTTGTCCTGCAGGTCCATCGCTACCTGCTCGCCCGGATCGGCGAAGCTCCCGTTTCCGTTCCAGTCGATCCAGCCCTGCAGATAACCACCGGTGCCGTTAACCCTAGCCTTGATGGCCACGGTCGTGCTGCGCCCCAGCCAGGGAATGCTGACGCCTTCATCATCATCAAAGCCGCTGGTGTCATCCCCCATGGCGCCGGCCTGCATCAGGGATACCGAATCCGCATCCGGCAACCGGCTGCCCAGATAGTACGTTGCAGAATCCGGGATGTCATGGGTTGCCTCTCCATAGCTTGCCGGCGCATCCGAACGGTCCTTCTGAATCCCCAGACAGGCATCGTTTCCATGGCGTCCGCGTTCCGTTGAGTGCAGGGTGGCATACACATTCCGCCCCGCAGCCGGGGAGGCAAAGCGGATCACAATCCGGGTCACCAGGGTATCCGGTGTCAGCAGCGCAAAACTGCGGTGATTATCACCGGTATCGGTACTGCTCACGGTTGCGGATGCCGGGTTCCAGGAGGGTGGGGCCGCATCCGGAGACTGCCACACGCTCATGTCACCGGCACGGTAACGCCAGCCGGTAAAACGGGAGACTGGATTACCCGCACCATCCAGTGCCGAAATGGTAACGCTGTCCTCAGCGTCGATGTCCAGCAGCAGCAGGTCCACATTGCCGGTCGGCTGGTCAAAATCATAAGTGACACGGGTGACACTACCGGATGCCGGCTCCAGATACAGGGCACTGCCGCTGGCCGGCAGGTTCTCATTCAGCCAGGACTGCTGCTTTACAGCGGTGTCGATGGCCGTATCACTGAGATGGTGCATGCCCCCGGTCTGATCGACCGTGACATCAACCCGACCCAGCCCCGGCAGCACCTGTGCCGGATAGGAAAAGCCACCACTGCCGGAAACCGGGGTAGCGGGGATGTCCGTGGTTTCCAGATTGCCTGTCTGGCCATCCGGCACCACGCAATAGTTTTCTCCACGTTCACAAGCACAGGTCCTGAGCGAGCCATCCAGATTGCGATTGTTGAGCAGATTGCGATAAATGGCATTGGCCGCTTCATCGTCCGGCTGCTCGGAGAAAATATAAAACTCGTCAAAATAGCCATTCAGCGACGGCAGACGGAAGTTGCCGGCAACACTCCCGATACCGCCGGTATAAGGGTTGCTGCCTTTCAGTGCTCCGTTGACATACAGCTTCATCCCGCCCGGACCGAAACTGAGCAGTACATGCGTCCATTGCCCATCATCCACGCTGCCATCCTGACGGACGGTGAAGTAGGTTTCTCCGGTACTGATCGTATTGCCGTTCAGGCGTGCACTGATCGTGCCACGGGTGGGGCTGCCGGCCTGATTGACATTCAGCATCAGGGCCTGAGCAGCCGTTGAGCCCTTCTCCAGCAGACGCGAACCGTTCCAGATATCCTGATTGTCATACAGCAGGATCGACACAGCCCCCTGATCCAGCTCGTAACCGCTCTGGTGTGGGACCTCAAGATTCCCGCTGCTGTTGCGCATGGCCGTGCAGCCATAGGATTTGAAATCACTGACAACCACCGAGGGGGTTCCGGTAACGCTATTACCATAGCCGGAAGCATCCAGATTCCAGCTGCCACTGCCGTCGCAATCATCAAAACGGAACTCACCGGCCACGGCAATACCCGCCACACTGCCGACCGGGGGATCAAAACCGAAATCCTGCCCGCCCGTATCCGTATCGGCACTGACGTGGACATCGGTCAGCGGATTGGGCGTTCCGGGAAGATAGCCGGCAGGAATCGCCGCATCACCCGCTGCCACTTCGATACGGTAGGTCAGCCCCGTACCCACATTTTGAAACGCATAGCGGCCATCCGGCTGCGCAACGGTCGTCGCCACCAGACGGTCATCCCTGCCATCAGTGGCACTGCCGCGCTGGTCATACAGTGCAACAGCAGCCCCACCAACCGGCCTTTCACCGACAGCATCCATGCGGTCATTACCATTGGTATCCACATAAAGACGACCACTGATGGAGCCTGTTGTGCAGCCGGTCTCACCATCACGCCCGTCCAGGGTGCTGTGCAGAGTGGTGTAAACATGCCGCCCGGTAACGGCAGGCGCACGAAATGTGACTTTCAGCTCCGACAGCAGGACATCGGGGGTCAGGATCGCAAAACTGCGGTTATCATTGCCATCATCCATGCTGGTGACGGTGGCGCTGCCGGCATCCCAACGGGGTGCTTCCGCCACCG
The DNA here is from genome assembly GCA_020442915.1 of Thiothrix sp. Lineage (GTDB taxonomy): Bacteria > Pseudomonadota > Gammaproteobacteria > Thiotrichales > Thiotrichaceae > Thiolinea. The sequence continues at coordinate 14,797 of JAGRJD010000069.1, forward strand.
GATCCGGGTTGGCCCAGACACTCATGTCACCGGCCCGGTAACGCCAGCCACGGAAATCACTGACCGGTCGGCCCAGTGCATCCACCGCCGCCAGCGTCACACGGTCCTCATCGTCAATATCCAGCAACAGTAGATCCACATTACCGGTCGGCTGATCAAAGCGGTAACTCACCGTCAGGGTGCCGCTGCTGTAGGCTTCCAGATAAATGGCAGCACCACTGGCGGGCAGACTCTGGTTCAACCAGGATTGCTGATGATCACCATCAAGGGCATTCAGACTGGCAGCATGGGCACCGCCTGCCGCCTCGACCATGACATCCACCGTACCCAGCCCCGGCAGAACCCGGTCGGGATAGGCATGGACACCATTCCCCGCTACAGTAGCAGACGGCATGTCACCCAGTTCCAGCAGGCCGGTACTTCCCTGCGGGGCGACACAGAAACTGTTGACATATTCCGGTGGATCGAAGCCGAAATCCTGCCCCTCTATCAGGCCGGTGCCGGCATTGACGATCAGGGTCTCGGGGGTGCCCGGCTTCAGATCTGCCGGAATATCGGCATCACCCGTATCCAGCACGATGCGGTAGGTCGTGTCAGCCGGCAGGCCGGAAAAACGGTACTCTCCCCCGGAAGAAGTGGTACCCGTCCCCAGCAGGCCATCATCAGCCGGATCATCAGTTCCCCAGGTGTTGTACAGGCGAACACCAATGGCTGCCAGCCCTGGCTCGGCACCCGGCTCAAAACGGTCATTGCCGTCATAATCAACAAAAACCGTACCGGTGATCGCTGCCAGGGCCGGCCTGACGATACAGACCCGGTCATAGCTCACGGCATCAACAAGCACCCCGCCATTTTCGCGCACAAAACGCACATAGCGTGCCCCCTCAGCCGGCAGAAGTACCGATACCCGTTCCAGCCGCAACAACGGCCCCCCCGGCCAGCTGCCAGCAGTGCCATACGTGCCCAGAACCGTATAGGTCGCACCATCCGCAGAGGTTTCCACCCTGATCCGTCCCTTGGTATTGTTGCGGGCCAGTGACAGCTCCAGCGAAGTCCCTCCTGCAGCAAACTGCGCCAGAGCCAGTGTCAGGGTGTCACCATTATTCACCAGTGCGGCATTCGCGGATGAAGCCGTGGCCCCGACAGCATCCGGAGCACCCAGGGCCTGTTCTGTATCGGTTGCACCGACATTACCGGCAACCGCCGCCGCATGGCCGGTTTCTCCTTTCATGACATAGCCGGAGGGGCAGGTGCCGGAGGGCTGGGACGTAAACCCGAAATTCTGGTCACCCAGGGTCTGCCCGGCGCTGACCGCCAGAGCAGTCAGCGGATTCCGGGTGCTGTTGACCAGACCGGCAGGAATATCAGCATCATAAATATCGGCCTCAATCCGCCAGCTTTTACCGGAATCCAGCTCAGCAAAATGGTAGGCACCGTCAGCACCGGTTACTGCCGTCTGCATCAGCCGGTCATCGGACAGGTCAGCCGTGCCCCGGTCGTCATAGGCCCGCACACTGATGTCGGCCATACCGCTATCAGCGCCGGCATCATAAGCACCGCTGGCATTCACATCCTGATAAACCACACCGGCCACCGCGCCCGGATCACAATAGCTTTCCACCAGCGCCACATCATCAATGATCAGTTCATTCCCGTGCAGCTCACCACCACCGACGGTACACCAGGCACCCTTGACATATTCCGATGCCGGATCACACCAGCCCTCCTGGCTGCTGTTGACATGTCCGTAATTGACAAAAGTCACGGACGAACTGGTCTGGGTGGCCGTAAATTCGACGGCATAATCCACCGGAGCCTCCTTGCTGCCGGGAATGCGGAAGTGGATTGAGCCGCCGGGGACATCCAGGCGCATGGCCCCGGTGACAAAACCGCCACCGACATCCTCCGGCAGGGCACGGAAATACAGGCGGTAGACCGTACCCGGCGTGGTCGCAAAACTGCGCGACAGGGTGACAGGACCCGGCCCCCAGTGTGAGGCGGTGCCGTTACTCGCCAGCGTGGTGCCGGGGCTGATATCATCGGGCGCATCACGCAGCTCAACGGCGTCAATGACATTGGTGATGCGTCCGTTGACATCATGGGCAAAGCCGCTGCCCGGTAACGGCGGATCAATCCGGCGCACCGCACCATTGCCCAGGTAGATGGCGGCACCTGCCCCCCCATCACCGGCGGTGATACTGGCATAGGTATCGCTGCCGCCCCCGGCAATGGTCCAGTCCCGCACACTGATGGTCGGACCGACACGCCGGGGAGCGATGAACTGGCCGAGGCTGGATGCCAGATCATCAAAATCATCGGAAAAGACCGGCTTCTGGCAAGCCAGAGGTGTCACACCGCTGACAATGGAAACCGAAGTGCTTTCCGGCGGAATATCCATGGCAACCGCCAGCGGGTAATCTTCCACCTCACCGCTGGAAGCAGCACCAGCCGGTGTAGCAGTTGTCACCGCAGGGTCGCTGGTCAGGCGGAAACGGGCAAAGGTGGTCCCCAGGCGGATATCCACCGGCACCTCCCAGTCCAGTGTCACCGTACCGGTGCCCGTTCCATCGGGTACGGCTGCCGAGGCCGCCTCATCCGGATCGAACTGCCCGTTGCCATCAAAATCAATCCACCCGAACAGGGTGGCAGCGCTGGCCGTGGCATTGGTCACCGTCAGGTCCACGCGATATTGCATGGCGGTCATCTTGAGCACGGGAAACAGGGGAATATAATCGCCAACGGGTTGACGGGGGGCACCATCCTCGTCACCGGAATCGCGCCAGCTCACACTGACACCATCCAGCATGGCAGAACGCGGATCGGCATCGCCAAAGGCATTGATACTGTATTGACTTGCCGCTTCGGCATCAGGCGGGTTATTCCCCAGATACAGTCCGGAAACAATAACATGGGAAGCATCCCCATAAGTTTCCGGCGCATCGCCGAAATCATCCGCCCCCCATGCCAGCAAGGGCATGGACAGCAGCAGGCCATAGCCCAGCCACCTGGAGACCAGTCCAGAAAAAGCTGCATTTTTCACCGGAGTACTCCCGCTTATTATTTTTTATTGCCCTGAAGACAAAGACAGGTTACGACATGACCCAACCCTGTTCGCAGTGTTGACCAGGTTGGACTATAGCTTTTAATTATCAAATCATATTATCAAGGCTTATCGGGTTATACAATAGCCACCATGCAGGGTCCAGAAAATTCCGACCAGACTAAAAATCGGGATTGCCGCTGACAATATAATTCATTGCAAAATTAATATTTGAAACATTTGTCAGAACATTCTGCAATAACAGCGCCAGATCATTACCCGGTCCTGCAAACAGGGCGGTGCCATCCAGATTGAAATCCCCCGCCACATACCCGGACAGACGGTAACTGCTGTTGTGCCCGCCATTCCCGTCCGCAGTAAGCACCGACGCCAGCAGCAGGTTGCTGTCATTGCCACTGCCAACCGCGATCAGGTTGTTATCCCGATTGGCATCGCCACCCGGCAGCAGGCGAAATCCCCCACTGGCAATGCGCACATCCTTTCCGCGCACGGCGGTCGCAGCACTGGAAAAATCAACCAGAGCCCCCGCCTGCGACAGGCTCACCGCATTCGCAGTGAAAACCGCCAGATGATTGCGGTGCCGAATGCCGACGTAATAGTCGCCGGCAGTCAGGGTCGGGAAGTTGATACCGACATTGGCCGTCGCCGGCTCCACCACATCACCATCACGCTGCAGTATGGCTGCCCGGCGTGCCGCCACAGTCCGTGGTGACTGCACCGCACGCAGCTCCAGCAACACCCAGTCCACCAGGCTGTCCTGTCCGCTCATTCCCATGCTCGCCGGCAGCAGCTGTTCAGTGCCGCCATAATTCCAGGGAGCCTCGGCAAACGGTTGGGACAGGGGAATGAAACCGGACTGCGAAAGCCGGTCATGCATAAGCCCGGTCGTGTCGACATAAGGCCCCTGCAGCAAAACGCGCAGACTCAGGTTTATCCCCTGCACCGGCAGGCTGGAATCAGCAGCAACAATCGGCATCAATCCATGCCAGATCAACAGGACGGGCAGAAGCAGCCTCATGACCGGGCCATAAAATGATTGCAGTCGCATGAATGGCAATCTCCTTATTATTTTAAATAATCGATAAATTCATGTATTTTATAAAATGGCATATTTTTTCACACTTGCATCGGTATGGCCATCCAGTTAGATTGCAGAACCCGATCCGAGGAAAGCTCATGGAAAACCGACCCACCATCTACCATAATCCGCGCTGCTCCAAATCCCGCCAGACCCTGGCCCTGCTGGAACAACAGGGCATCGAACCCCAAGTGATCCGCTACCTGGAGACACCTCCCGATGCCACCACCCTGGAACGGCTGCTTGAACTGCTGGACCTGTCGCCGCGTGAACTGATGCGCAAGGGTGAGGACGAGTACCAGCGTCTGGGACTCGATGACCCACAGCTGACCCGTGCACAGCTCATTGCTGCCATGGTACAGCATCCACGCCTGATTGAACGCCCGATTGTCGTCCATAATGGCAAGGCTGCCATTGGCCGTCCGCCGGAAAAGGTGCTGGAGCTGCTGTGAAAACCGTACTCATCCTTTATTACAGCCGCCACGGTGCTACGGCGGACATGGCCCGCCACATTGCCCGCGGCACCGAAAGCATCAGCCAGACCCAGGCTGTACTGCGCACCGTACCACCGGTATCGGAGGTCTGCGCGGCCACGGCGGACAATATCCCTGACCAGGGTGCCCCCTATGCCAGCCTGGAGGATTTCCGGGATTGTGATGCACTGGCGCTGGGCAGTCCGGGCCGCTTCGGCAACATGGCCGCCCCGCTGAAATATTTTCTGGAAAAAACCAGCAACCTGTGGCTTTCCGGAGCCATGACCGGCAAACCGGCAGGTGTCTTCACCTCCACCTCCAGCCTGCACGGGGGGCAGGAAAGCACCCTGCTGTCCATGATGATGCCACTGCTGCACCATGGCATGCTGCTGACCGGCCTGCCCTACACCGAAGCACGCCTGCTGAGCACCCATACCGGCGGTACCCCTTACGGCCCCAGCCACGTCGCCGGCAGCAGCAATGACCGGCCCCTGAGCGAAGACGAACAGAAGCTGTGTTCTGCCCTGGGCAGGCGGCTCGCAACGCTGGCGCACCAGCTGGCCTCACCCGCATGAAACGCCCGAACTTCAGGCTGCCCCTGTGGCTGGCCCGCACCCTGGCCATTGGCGGACTGCTGGGGCTTGTCATCCTGATCGTGCTCTGGAACGGCTGGCTGGATCCGCAGCAACGGGTACCACGCTCCATTGAACTGAGCATCATGCTGTTTCCACTGCTGTTTCTGGTGCGCGGCATTCTGGGAGGGCGGCCCCCGGCCCATGTACATGCCACGTTAATCTCGCTGTTATACCTTAGCATCGGCATCTGGTTTGCATTCACCCCCGGTGAAGAACCGTATGGCTATCTGATGACCACCCTGAGCATCATGCTGTATCTGGGCGGTTTTTTCGGGGCCAAGGGGCTGGGAACCCTGCAGTCTGCCTGAAAAAGGCAAACAGCGGCAATCCGATACCGGCTTTCAGGTTCGGGATGTGAATGCAGCAACGGCAGGTATGGCCATTTCCGACAACCCATCAGGCAGAAACAATGCACCAATATACAAAGGGCTTTTACTTTTCCCTGCTACTGACGCTCCTCACACCGACGGCAGCTGCCAGCGAATCATTCTGGTTCGATCTCGGAGCGGCCAGAATGACGGCTGACACAGACGGCTTTCAGCACCGTCGCCTGCAGCTGGACGAGGGCACGCTGCAGCAACAGCTGGAAGCCCGGTACCGCAGCAGTACGGATGCCCGCCCGACCCTGAGCCTGCCACTGCCGGCGGGTGGCTTTGTCGAGGTCATGCTGGAGCCGGTGGCACTGCTGTCCGCCACCGTTGCCAGCCAGCACCCGGAAATCAGCACCTGGAAAGTCACAAGCCACGACCCGCGCATTGCTGCCGGACGTGCCGAAATGAGTGCACTGGGCTTTCATGTACTGCTGCAGCTCAAGGATGGCAACCAGCTTTACATTGAGCCGGAACAGCAGACCCCTGACCCGACCGCGCGCAACTATCACAGTTTCAGCCGCAGTGACAACCCTGCCGCCTTCAGCCAGTCGTTCCGCTGCGGTACGGAGCGCCTGCAACGCACGGGCATAAGCAGCCCGCTGCAGAACCTGGACTTCAGCCGGACAGCCGCCCGCATCCAGGCCAAAGCCGGTGAGGAGCAGCTCAACTACGACATTGCCATCAGCACCACTGCCGAATACACCGCTTTTTTCGGCAGCCAGTCTGCCGCCCTGGGAGCCGTCGTCACCACCCTGAACCGGGTCAACCAGATTTATGAGCGTGATCTGGCCATTCACCTGAACCTGATCACGGGAACGGAAACCATTTTCACCAATCCGGATACCGATGGTTTCAGCAATGGCTCTCCCGGTCAGATGCTGACTGAAAACCAGGCCATCCTGAACCGGATTATCGGCAATGCCAATTACGACATCGGTCATGTATTCGGCTACAGTACCGGCGGCGATGGTCTGGCCCAGGTGGAGGCTGCCTGCAATACCCGCCTCAAGGCCCAGGGCAGCACCAGCTCCCCTGCGCCCAAAGGTGATACCTTCGCTGTTGACTTTGTGGCCCATGAACTCGGCCACCAGTTTGGGGCAACCCATACCTTCAATGGCGGCAGCGGCAGCTGTGGTGGCCTCAGCCGTATTGCCGAAACCGCCTGGGAGCCCGGCAGCGGCAGTACCATCATGGCCTATGCCGGCATCTGCGGCAGCGACAATATCCAGATGAATTCCGACCCGCTGTTCCACGGCGGTTCCATTGAACAGATCACCAGTTACGCCCACCTCGGCACTGGTGCCGGCTGTGCCACCCGCACCGTGCTGGGTAACAGCCTGCCGGTTGCCAATGCCGGCTCCGACTACACCATTCCGGCCCGCACGCCCTTCATCCTGAGTGGCTCAGGCTCGGACAGCGACGGCAACGCCCTGCTGTATGGCTGGGATCAGATGGATGCCGGCTTAGCCTCCAGTCTGGGCGTGGACAGTGGCAACAATGCCCTGATCATGAGCAGTCCGCTGCGCAACAGCAGCATCCGCACCATCCCGGCCATGAGCAGACTGACCAGTAGCGGTGCCGGCAGCTGGAAAGGCGAAAGTCTGCCCACCACCAACCGCAACCTGAACTTCCGGCTTACGGTACGGGACGGTCAGGGAGGTATCGGCCATGACAGCATGAAAATCCGGGTTTACGATACCGGTGTACGTTTTGCCATCACATCACCGACGGATGCTGTGGCCAAGGGCGCACTGGATGTGAGCTGGGATGTCGCCGGCACAGACCAGAGCCCGATCAGCTGCAGCAAGGTCGACATTGCCGCCAGCAGCGACAACGGCAGCACCTTCACCGACCTGATCCGCAACACGCCCAATGATGGAGCCGAAACAGTCACGCTCACCCGCGCAGCGCAGTATATCCGCGTTAAATGCAGCGACAATATCTTCTTTGCCCTGTCCGGAACCAGCCCGTATCTGGCCAGAAACAATGGTACTTCCACTACGGACACCAACCCCGACACCACGACAACCGATGGCGGCGGTGGTTCCCTGCCGCTGGAGCTGCTCCTGTTATTGGGGGCCGCCATGATCCGTCAGTATCACTTCCGGAGGAAAACCCCATGAAACGCTTGTTTCCCTGCCTGCTGCTGGGGATGGGTCTCGCTGCCGGCACCGGCGGCTGCATGCCATCCCGGACCGATCAGGGCCAGTCGCCCCCCCCACCCGGCAGCTTCAGCGGGCGGGATCAGGCGTTTCGTCAGAAACGGGAACAGCTACAGGCCCGCAACCCGATACAGGATGCCAAGACAGCCATTGCCGCCGGCAAACGTTACCTGCTGTGCACTGCCGGACGCAGCCGTACCGTGCCGGGCCTAAGTGTGGATGAATATCAGGCCGCCTCAGGCAACTGCCCCACCGAGTGTCTGGATGGTGTGACGGATGCCCTGTTCGGCCCCGAACACGCCGCCTACCTGCAGACAGCACTGGACTATTCGGCCCAATGGAACCGGACCATGCTGCCGGTCTGCCGCTAGACCGGACACAGCCGGGCAAGCAAAGCGGCTCAGCCTCCCTGTGGTGTCAGCCTGCGCACACCGTCCGGCGTCCCCAGCAACAGCACGTCGGCAGGGCGGATCGCAAACAGGCCATTGGTGACCACACCGGGAATGTGGTTCAGCAGGCTTTCCAGACGCACGGCCTCGTCAATCACCAGCCCGTGCACATCCAGGATGACATTGCCATTGTCGGTCACAAAGCCCTCACGCAGCACCGGCTCCCCGCCCAAGGCTCGCACCTCGCGCGCCACCAGCTCACGTGCCATGGGAATGACTTCGATCGGGAGCGGAAACTTTCCCAGTACATCCACCAGTTTGGTGTCATCGGCAATGCAGACAAAATGGTCACTGGCCCCGGCCACGATCTTCTCGCGCGTCAGCGCCCCGCCGCCGCCCTTGATCAGGTGCAGCAGGTCATTGGCCTCATCCGCACCATCCACATACAGGGACAGGCGTCCGGCTTCATTCAGGTCCAGAACCGGAATCCCGTGCTCCTGCAGACGCCGGGCACTGGCCTGCGAACTGGCGACAGCAGCCTCAATCCGACCCTTCACCCCGGCCAGCAGGTCAATAAAATGATTGGCGGTTGAGCCGGTACCGATACCGATAATACTGCCCGGCTCGATGTAATCCAGCGCTGCCTGCGCTGCCGCCCGTTTCATTGCGTCCTGGTCCATATTCGCTCCTGTGATGCGTGTTGTCAGGGTTTTCCCTATACTAACCGACTCACAAGTACAAAGACTACCATGACAACCAAGCTGCCCCCACTGCACCAGACCCTGATCGAAAAGACCCTCAAGGCCCGTGTCTATGACGTTGCCATTGAAACCCCGCTGGAACTGGCCGGCAACCTGAGTACCCGGTTGGAAAACCGGATATTTCTGAAACGCGAAGACCTGCAGCCCGTGTTTTCCTTCAAGCTGCGCGGGGCTTTCAACCGCCTGTACCAGCTGTCACCGGAAGAGCGTGCACGGGGCGTGGTTGCAGCCTCCGCCGGCAATCACGCCCAGGGCCTGGCACTGGCCGGCAGCCACCTTGGTATCACCACCACCATCGTCATGCCCGTTATCACTCCCGACATCAAGATCCGGGCCGTGCGTGCACTGGGTGGACAGATCGTGATTCACGGCAATAATTTTGATGAAGCCTATGCCCATGCCCGGCAGCTGGAGCAGGCGCAGGGCATGACTTTTGCCCATCCGTTTGATGATCTGGATGTGATCGCCGGTCAGGGCACCATTGCCATGGAGCTGGTACGCCAGCACCCGGACCCGATCCATGCCGTTTTTGTCAGTATCGGCGGTGGCGGGCTGATCTCGGGTGTCGGCAGCTACTTCAAATACCTGTATCCGGAAACCCGGATCATCGGCGTGGAGCACGAAGAAGCCTCCAACATGCACGACTCCCTGCAACAGGGGCGGCGTGTCATCCTACCCCAGGTTGGTACCTTTGCCGACGGGACAGCGGTACGTCAGGCCGGGGAGCTGACCTTCGCTATCGCCCGGGAGGTGGTAGACGCTATTGTCCTGGTCAATACCGATGAAACCTGTGCCGCCATCAAGGATGTATTCGAGGATACCCGCACCCTGCTGGAACCTTCAGGGGCGCTGGCGATTGCCGGCCTGAAAAAATATGTGGCACAACAGGCCTGCCGGAATGAGGAACTGATAGCCATCAGCAGTGGCGCCAACATCAACTTCGACCGCCTGCGTCATGTGGCCGAACGGGCCGAGGTGGGCGAAGGACGTGAAGTGCTGCTAGCGGTCAGCATTCCGGAACAGCCTGGCAGTTTCCGCCACTTCTGTGAGGCCATCGGCAACCGTGCCGTAACCGAATTCAACTACCGCTATGCCGATGCCCGCACCGCTCAGGTATTTGCCGGCGTCAAGGTCACCGGAGGGCCTCAGGAACGTGCGGCCCTGCTGCATGAATTACGTGCCCGCCACTACGCCGTCGAGGACCTGAGTGACAATGAAGTGGCCAAGCTGCACCTGCGTTACATGGTGGGCGGACATGCCTATACCCTGAAAAACGAACTGCTGTACCGTTTCATGTTTCCGGAACATCCGGGCGCCCTGCTGCATTTTCTGACCGGTATGGGCAGCGGCTGGAACATCAGCCTGTTTCACTACCGCAATCACGGTTCCGATTTCGGTCGGGTACTGGTCGGTATTCAGGTGCCGGAAGCCGAGCGTCCCCAGTTCCGGGCGTTTCTGGATCAGCTGGGCTATGAATACTGGGATGAAACCGGTAATCCGGCCTGCCAGCGCTTTCTGGGCTGATCAGCGGCGCCAGAACGCCGGGGTCAGGATCACCAGCATGGTGAACAGCTCCAGCCGCCCCATCAGCATCGCCAGACACAGGCACCATTTGGAAAAATCATCTACCTCGGCAAAGTTGGAAGCCACATTGCCCAGACCGGGACCGAGGTTGTTGAGGGTCGCAGCCACGGCAGAAAATGCCGTGACCTGATCATGCCCGGCAGCCATCAGCAGCAGCAGAAAAATCACGAAGACCGCGATGTACATGGCAAAAAACCCCCATACGGCCTCCACCACATTTTCCGGCAGTGACTGACGGTTGACCTTGATGGTGATGCGTGCACTCGGGTGGACCAGCCGGTTGACCTCCCGCATGCCCTGCTTGAACAGCAGCAGGAAACGGATCACTTTCATGCCCCCCGCCGTGGAGCCGGCACTGCCGCCGACAAAGCTGGCCAGCAGCAGCAGTACCGGCAGAAAGCCGGGCCAGGCACTGAAGTCGGTGGTGGCAAAACCGGTGGTGGTCATGACGGAGACCACCTGAAACAGGGCATGGCGCACGGTATCGGTCATGCCGAAGTGGGTCTTGCTGTAAGTCAGGTAGGCAACGGTAATGGCCGATAATGTCAGCAGCATGCCGATGTACAGGCGGAACTCGGAGTCACGCCAGTACCCCTGCAGGCTCAAACTGCGCCAGGCCAGAAAGTGCAGGCTGAAATTGACACCGGACAGCACCATGAACACCACGGCAATGCCCTCAATAAGGGGACTGGCAAAATAGCCGATGCTGGAGTCGTGAGTCGAAAACCCGCCAATGGCCACAGTGGAAAAGCTGTGCCCCACCGCATCAAACCAGTCCATGCCGGCAAAGCGGAATGCCAACGCACAGGCGATAGTCAGGGTCAGGTAGATATACCACAGCAGCTTGGCGGTTTCGGTGATGCGCGGGGCCAGTTTGTGGTCCTTCACCGGCCCCGGAATCTCGGCCCGGTAAAGCTGCATCCCTCCGACGCCAAGCATGGGCAGGATGGCAACCGCCAGAATGATGATACCCATCCCTCCCAGCCACTGGATTTCCTGACGGTAGAACGCCAGCGAGCGTGGCAGGCCGTCAATCCCGACAATCACGGTCGCCCCCGTGGTAGTCAGGCCGGAAATGGACTCAAACACGGCATCCGCAAGCGGAAGGCTGAAATTTTCAAACAGCAGGAACGGCAGCGCACCGGATACGCCCAGCACCACCCAGAACAGAACCACAATCAGGAACCCGTCCCGCAGACGCAGATCAGCACGCACCCGGCGTACCGGCCACCACAGCACGGTCCCGGCGCTTAACAGGATGGCAAACCCTTCCACAAACGGCATGACCTCCGGGTCCCCCATGAGCCAGCCCACCAGAACGGGAGGCAGCATGGTGAGGCTGAAGGTCATCAGCAGCAAGCCCAGAATACGCTGAATCAGGGTATACTGCATGGCTACAACTGCCAGAAGGCCGGTGAAAACAGGACCAGCACGGTAAACAGCTCCAGCCGCCCCATCAGCATGGCCAGCGACAGCCACCATTTGGAGAAATCATCCAGTACCGAAAAACTGGCTGATACCTCGCCCAGCCCCACTCCCATGTTGTTCAGGGTGGCGGCCACCGCGGAAAATGCCGTGGCCTGATCATGCCCGTTAGCCACCACCCCCAGCAGGAAGATTCCGTACACCGCGATATAAACCGCAAAAAAACCCCAGACCGCTGTTGTGACCCGCTCCTCCACCGGTTCGCCGTTGACCTTGACCTTGACATGGGCAGACGGGTGTGACAGCAGCCGGATTTCCCGCGCCCCCTGCTTCATCAGCAGCAGAAAACGGATCACCTTGATGCCGCCGCCGGTAGAACCTGCGCAGCCGCCGATACAGCTGGAAAATACCAGCAGTACCGGTAACAGGCCGGGCCAGACCGAATGATCGGCAATGGTCAGGCCGGTTGAGGTCATGATCGAGGTCGCATGAAACAGGGCATGGCGAAAGGCACCTTCCAGGGTCGGATAGGTCTGGAAGTGGAACAGAACCCCCATGATTATCAGCGTCACCGCCGCCAGAATGCCGAGATAGGCCCGAAACTCGGAATCGTGCAGATACAGCAGCAGGCTGCGGGCACGCCAGACGGCAAAATGCAGTGTGAAGTTGATCGCGGCCAGAAACATAAACAAGCTGGCGATATAATCCAGTACCGGACTGTCGAAATAGGCGAAATTGGCGTCATGCGTGGAAAAACCACCGGTCGACAGGGTGGAAAAGGCATGGCAGACCGCATCAAACCAGCTCATGCCGGCCAGCGCAAACGCAATGGTGCAAACCACGGTCATGACCAGGTAGATGTACCACAGCAACTTGGCTGTTTCCGTGATCCGGGGCGTGAGGTTGGCATCCTTGATCGGTCCCGGCGTCTCGGCCCGGTACAGCTGCATGCCGCCGATTCCCAGCATGGGCAGGATGGCAACCGCCAGCACGATAATGCCCATGCCACCGAGCCAGTGCAGTTCCAGACGGTAGAAATTGATGGAGCGCGGCAGTCCGTCCAGGCTGGTGATGACGGTTGCCCCTGTCGTGGTAAAACCGGAGACGGTCTCAAAGAACGCATCCGTCACCGACAGGCGCAGGGAGTCTGACAGCAGCAGGGGCAAGGTGGCGGCGGCACTGAGTCCGAACCAGAACAGTACGGCAATCAGGTAGCCATCACGCAGGCGCAGGTTGCTGTGAACCCGGTGGACCGGCAGCCAGAGCACTGCGCCCAGCAGCAGGATGCACAGAAAGGAAATCCAGAAATTCGACAGTTCCGGATCCCCCATCAGCTTGCCCACCAGTATCGGCGGCAGCATGGTGAAACTGAATACCATCAGCAACAGGCCAAGAATGCGCTGGATAACTTTGAACTGCATGATCAGAAGAAACTGATGCCTACCTGGAACAGCTTTTCCACCGCCGGTATATAACGTTTATCGGTCAGAAAAATAATCACATGATCATCCGCTTCAATCACCGGCTGGGTCTCGTTATCCATCATCAGTACCTCGTCCTTGCGCACCAGCGCCACAATCAGCGCCGAGGGTGGCAGCTTGACCTCATTGGTACGGCGGCCTACCACGCGCGAGGTCTTGCTGTCACCATGGGCAACCACCTCGATGGCCTCTGCCGCTCCCCGGCGCAGTGAATGCACAGCCACGATATCGCCGCGGCGGATATGGGTCAGCAGGGCACCAATAGTGATCTGCTGGGGGGAAATAGCCAGATCAACACTGCTTTCCACCAGGGCGACATAGCTCATGCGGTTGATCAGGCTCATGACACAACGTGCCCCCAGACGCTTGGCCAGCATGGAAGACAGGATATTGGCCTCGTCATCATTGGTGACTGCGATAAAAACATCGGTATTCTCGATATTCTCCTCAATCAGCAGGTCTTCATCCTGTGCATCACCTTCCAGCACAATGGCCTTGTCCAGTCGCTCAGCCAGCTTGGCCGCCCGCTGCGGGTTGTTCTCGATGATCTTGACCTGATAACGTCCCTCTTCCAGTACCCGGGCCAGCCGGTTGCCGATATTGCCGCCCCCGGCAATGATCACCCGCTTGTAGGGTTTGTCCAGTTTACGGATTTCACTGATGATGGCGCGGACATGCTTGGGGCTGGCAACGAAGAAGATTTCATCCCCGATCTCCACCAGGGTGTCCTTGTCCATCGGCACCGGTTTGCCTTTGCGGAAGATGGCGGCAATGCTGGCCTTGATGCCCGGCATGTGCTCATACATTTCCACCAGCCGGTGTCCGACCAGAGAACCACCGGACAATGCCCGGACACCGACCAGCTGCACCCGGCCATTGGCAAAATTCAGCACCTGCATGGCACCCGGATGTGAAACCAGCCGGTAGACATGCTCCGTGACCAGCTGCTCGGGGCTGATCAGTACGTCAATCGGCAATGCCTCCTGCACAAACAGGCGTGGGTGCTCCAGATAATGGGAGGAACGGATCCGGGCAATCTTGGTGGGGGTGCGGTAGAGCGTGAAGGCGACCTGACAGGCGATCATGTTGATTTCGTCACTATTGGTAACGGCAATCAGCATGTCCACGTCCTTGATACCGGCACGCTCCAGCACCCTGGGGTAGGAAGCCTGGCCGATCTCGACCCGCACATCCAGCTTTTCCCGCAATTCGCGCAGCACCGTCATGTTGGTATCGACAATGGTGACATCATTGTCTTCACGTGCCAGCACTTCGGCCACCGAGCAGCCAACCTGCCCGGCACCCAGTATCAGGACTTTCATAACACCCCCCGGTCTGAACGGGTAACAAGCCTAGCGTCCGTATTTTTTCGGATCAACTCCCAGGGAACGCATTTTACGGTATAAATGCGTTCTTTCCATCTTTACCTGCTCGGCCAGCTTGCTGACATTCCCATCCGCCTGTTTCAGCTGATAAACCAGATAGTCATGCTCGAACTGCTCCCGTGCCTGCCGCAGTGGCAAATCAAACAGGCTTTCCGGAATCTGGCCGATTTCACTGGAAAATACCGGAATCGAGGCCCCGACCGCCTCTTCCGCCTCATCCAGGGAAATGTCCACCTCGGTACCCAGAATCAACAGGCGCTGTACCAGATTGCGCAACTCCAGCACATTGCCGGGCCAGCGGTGGTTGCGCAGGAAATTCTGGGCCGGCAGGGTGAAATGCCGGTAAGGCAGGCCATCTTGGGCGGTAAACAGATTGACATAATAATTCAGAAGTTCGGGAACATCCTCCGGATGCTCGCGCAGGGGAGGAACCTGCATCGGCATGGCACTCAGGAGAAAATACAGCTCGTCACTGAAACGTTCCTCACGCAGATCATCCTGCAGATCGTGGGTGGAAGACACCACCAGGCTGAGGTCAAAATCCACCGGCTCCCCGCCCCCGACCCGGAAAAAGAAACCATCCTTGAGCGCACCAAGCAGCCGGGCCTGACTGTCCTCATCCAGCTCGGACACCTCGGCCAGATACAGGAAACCGCCCTTGCACTCGTCTACCAGCCCGTAATGCACCCGCCCCCGCTCGATGTAGCCGAACAGTTGACGTGCCATGCGCTCCTGATCCATGGTGGAGAGCACGACCTTGCTGAACTGGCGGTCCTTGCGCACGCTGTTGGCATGAATGTAGCGCGCCACCACATCCTTGCCCACACCCGGCTCGCCATACAACAGGATGCAGGTATTGTGCTGGGCAATACGGTCAGCCTGTTCACGCAGGTGCTGCATGGCCTGACTGCTGCCCACGATGTCATGGACGGCCACCATCTGGCTGCGCAGCCCCTGGTTTTCCTGCTCCAGCTGGCGGGTGCGCAGGGCATTCTCGATGGTCAGCAGCATCTTGGCCATGGACAGGGGTTTCTCGATGAAATCATAGGCACCAAGCTTGGTTGCCTCCACCGCCGTCTCAATGGTGCCGTGCCCGGACATCATGACCACCGGGCAACGGATACCGTCTTCCTCGCGCCACTCCTTGAGCAGGCTGATGCCATCAGTACCCGGCATCCAGATATCCAGCAATACCAGGTCCGGACGCCGCTGGCGGAAAACCTCACGTGCAATCGCCGCGTTCTCGGCCACTTCAACACGATAGCCCTCGTCCTCCAGTATTTCGCTTACCAGCTGACGAATATCCGGCTCATCATCCACTACCAGAATCAATTGTGCTGTCATGTCATGTCTCCTTGTACTTGCACCTGTACCTTGCTTTTTTGCCATTTCCATCCGTAAAACCCGGCTCAACTGCGGCCCACCGGCAGGGTGATACTGATCATCGCCCCGCCAGTTTCCAGATTGCGCGCCCCCAGACTGCCATCATGTTCCTCCACGATCTTCTTCACAATGGCCAGCCCCAGCCCCGTCCCTTTATGCTTGCTGGTCACATAGGGCTCAAACAGGTGCGGCAGCAGGCTTTCAGGAATGCCCGGTCCGTTATCCTGCAGGGTCAGCACCGCCTGCTCACCTTCCAGGCCGGTATCCAGAAAGGTATTGATGCGGATTTCACCACCACCGGACGGCTGCTCGCCAATGGCCTCCAGGGCATTCTTGACCAGATTGACCAGCAGCTGACGCATGCGATGGGGATCCAGCATGATGGACGGCAGTCTGTCCTGCTGCAAGACCAGACGCACCTGTCCGGGGTTATCCTGATACAGCTCCACCACTTCTGCAACCAGCTGATTCAGGTCCACCGGTCGTTTCGCCAGCATCGGCGCCTTGGCATACTCACTGAAAGCATTCACCATCGCCTTGAGGGTATCCACCTGCTGGATGATGGTACGCGTCATGCGCTCAAGAAAATCCGTCAGTTCCGGCTCCAGTTTACCGCCCAGCTTGCGGTGCAGACGCTCGGCAGACAACTGGATCGGGGTGAGCGGATTCTTGATTTCGTGCGCCAGTCGACGCGCCACCTCGGACCAGGCCGCATCATGCTCGGCCTGTACCACATCGGTGACATCCTCAAACACCAGCACATGACCCTGCTGGTGTACCGAGTCCTTGGGCAGCCCCGCCCCCCGGCATACCAGTACCTGCCGCCCCTGATCCGAGGCCAGCACCACCTCAGCCTGCCAATCCTGCTCCGGTGCTGCAAGCCAGGGGCTTAAGGCATCGACAAAAGGCTGCAACCGCTCCAGATTGCGACAGGCTTCGCCAAAGCTCAGCCCGACCTGATTCTGCATCGAATGCCCCAGAATCTGGCTGGCGGCGCTGTTGATGCGACGGATGATCATGTTGCCGTCCAGCGTCACCACACCGGAGGACAGGTGCTCCAGCACCACATCCAGATAATCATGTTCCTTCTGCAGCTGACGCCGGGCCTGCTCCCGCTCCTCCTGAACGCTGAACAGGCGTTTGGTCATGGTATTGAAGGAGCGCGCCAGCAGGCTGAAGTCATCCCGGTCCGAGACCGGCAGCTTCTTTTTCAGGTCGCCGGAAGCCACCGCCAGGGTCCCTTCGACCAGATCACGCACCGGCTGGGTCAGGCGGCGCGAGAAAATGAAGGCCGCCCAGAGTGAAAACAGTACCGTCAGGATGGCAATGACCAGTAGCGCCATGCGCAGGGCATCCTTGAGCGCCTCCCGGTTATAGCTGATGGACTTGTATTCATTACGCACATCCGACACGTTACGCGCCAGCAGCTCCTCCCGCTCGGACAGCGTGAACAGGGCGGTCAGGATCGCTATCTGCTCATCCAGCCCGTATACCACCCGCAGGGCGACACGGGCAAACAGCTGCTCCTCGCCATCCACATCATGCACCGACTCAATATGCACGTACTCGTTGCGTCCGGTCATGTTGCGCAGCAGATCCCGGACCGTAAAAAATGGAATCAGACTGTCCACCTCATCCACACTGGTGGCAATATAATGCTGCCCTTCGGACAGCAGGATCACTTCATGCGCCCCACGCCGCATCCGCCAGTCATCCATCAGGGCCGAAATTTCCAGCTTGGTGCTGCCAGGCAACTGCTTGGCCAGCTCGGCCAGATCCATGAGATGAACCCGGCTGCGCACCATGAGTGAATAATGGGCCAGCTCCAGTGAGTCTTCCAGCGCCCCTTCAATGGAGGTACTGAGCTGACGATCCACATTTTTACCAATCAGGTTCATGGAAAAAAAGGAAACGACCGATACCGGCAGCAGGGTCAACACCAGAAAGCCGATCATCAGTCGCAGGGTAAAACGTGAGCCGGCCTGCCGGGTATGCCACTGGTAAATGATGCGCACCAGATTAAGCAGGATGGCCAGTACCAGCGTGGCCAGGATAAAGGCATTCAGGTACAGCAGGTAGCGAAAACTGTTGGAATCCCCCAGGTTCTGGGTCGCCTGATACAACATGCCCAGGGAAATGGCCAGCAGGATCCCGATCACCGTCACCGGCAGCCAGCGCAGCATAACCCGGATTACCGTGTCAGTGGCCACATGACTCCCTGACTGACCAGTTCAGTCTTCTCTGAAAACAGGGTGGTGATACTGAAAGCCCCCTCACCTTTCGGCCCCAGCACAGCACTGACATAAATGGCGGAATCATTACCAAAGGCTTCGATGGGAATCGACGGCAGGTGATGGCCATTCACCGTCCCCATGAAGGCCAGCGCCGCCGCCAGACTGGAAAAGTTCCAGCTTTCCCGTGAATGGCGGTCCAGTAGCTGGTAATTATGGCTCAGCGCATGATATTTGAGCTCCGTGACAATGCTGTCCAGCCGCACCTTGCTGTCCCACCACCACTCGCTGTGGGTGATGAGATCAAAGCGGATTTCATTGACCAGCGTGACGCCGTTCAACAGGCTGTCACGCAGCTTGTCATCCAGGGTATATTCAAAACGGATATTGGCCACCAGCTGCTCACGCAGCGCCCCCTGCGTCAGGGAAAACTCCCGGACCGTAATCTGCTTTTCGGCAGCCAGCACATTACTGGTGACCAGCAGCACCAGCACCCACAACAAACCCCGGGATATTGCATTTATCATTATCTTGATTCCTGCCCCGCCTTCTCCAGCAGGGCATAGTAAAAGCCATCCATACCGGCATCCCCGGACAATATCTGGCGGCCAAAAGTCAAGGCCATCCCCCACGTCGCCTGGATTGTCAGAACTTCAGCCTCCGGATGTGCAGCGGTGAATGCCTGCAGCTGGTGCTCGTTTTCGGCCTGCAATACGGAACAGGTCACGTACAACAACCGCCCCCCCGGACTCAGCACGCGCCATAAAGCCTCCAGCAGGCGTGCCTGCTCCCGCACCAGCGCCGCAATGTCCGTCTCCCGGCGCAGAACCTTGATGTCCGGATGACGGCGGATCACACCCGTGGCCGAACAGGGGGCATCCAGCAGGATGCGGTCAAAACCCTGCCCGTCCCACCATGTTTCGGGTGCACTGGCATCCACAGCCTTGCACAGTGCCTGCAGTTTCAGGCGTCCAAGATTGTCCCGGACCTGCTCCAGCCGGGCCGCGCTGCTGTCCAGCGCCAGCAGGTGCAGGTCCGGGTTATGTTCCAGCAGGTGACAGGTCTTGCCTCCCGGTGCCGCACAGGCATCCAGCACCCGCTGCCCCGGCTCACATGCCAGCAGCCGGGCCGCCAGCTGGGCGGCAGCATCCTGCACCGACACCTGCCCTTCATCAAAACCGGGGAGTGTCTCCACCGCCACCGCCTGCGCCAGTACCAGCGCTTCCGGTGCATGAGCCTGCAATACCGCCTCAATACCCTCTGCCTGTAACCGGGCCTGATACGCGGTCGTCGCCATTACCTGGCGATTGACCCGCAACACCAGGGGCGGATGGGCATTGCTGGCCTCCATAATGGCCCGCCAGTGCCCCGGCCAGTCCTGCTTCAGGTGCCGCGCCAGCCAGCGCGGGAAGGCATACCGCCCGGTTTCCGAGCGCTCCACCTGCTGCAGAACCGTCTCACGCTGGCGAATGAAGCTGCGCAGCACCCCATTCACCAGACCGCCGGCCCAGGGTTTTTTCTTCATGCGCCGGGCCGCATCCACGGTTTCGTTCACAGCCGCATGATCCGGTGTACGCTGGTACATGAGCTGGTAAAGCCCGGTGCGCAACAGGCACTCCACATCCCGGTCCGAGCGTTTCAATGGCCGGGACAGCAGGCGCTCCAGTACCACCGTCAGGCGCACATGCCAGCGCACACATCCGAAACACAGGTTGTGCACCCAGGCCTGGTCCCGCACAGGCAGGGCGGCCACACGGGGAGCCTGTAACACCGCCGTCAGCGAATCCCCCTGATAAACCACCTGAAACAAGGCATCGGCTGCCACGGCCCGGATGTTCAAGCCGGCCCCCCGACACCTGCCTCAACCCGACCGGAATGCACGAAACGCCCCCCGGCCAGCGAGCGGGCATTGACAAAATCCGCGACAGGCATGCGCCGCCCCCCGGCAGCCTGCAACTCATGAATGCGCACCACCCGCCCGTCACCAGCGGCAATATCAATGCCCTCCCGACACTCGGCCACCACGCTGCCGGGGGCCAGGCCGACCACATCCTGATCCGGTAATGACGCAGAGAAAAAACGCAGCGGCTGCCCCTGATACAGGCTGTAAGCCGTGGGCCAGGCATCAAAGGCACGGATTTTACGCACCAGCACGGCAGCGGACTGCTGCCAGTCCAGCTCGGCTTCGGACTTGTTGAGCTTGGCTGCATAACAGGCCTGTACTTCATCCTGCGGCTCGGGGGCAGGCTTTCCCTGCTCCAGCTGCCGCAGCACCGCCTGCAACGCCTGCGCCCCCAGTTGCGCCAGCTGATCGTGCACCGCCTGTGCCCCGTCGACAGCCCGGATCGGCAGGGGCTTTTTCAGCAGCATGTCACCGGTATCCAGTCCGGCAGCCATCTGCATGATGGTGACGCCGGTTTCCGGATCACCGGCTTCAATGGCACGCTGAATCGGGGCCGCCCCCCGCCAGCGCGGCAGCAGGGAAGCATGAATGTTCAGGCAGCCGAAGCGCGGAATATCCAGCACCGCCTGAGGCAGGATCAGGCCATACGCCGCGACCACCATCACGTCCGCAGCCAGCGCCGCCAGCTCGGCACGGACTGCTTCTGAACGAAAATGCTCCGGCTGTCGAACCGGCACCCCGGCCGCCTGAGCCACTTCCTTGACCGGACTGAAACGCAGCTGGCGTCCCCGGCCGGACGGACGGTCAGGCTGGGTATAAACCGCCAGTACCTCATGGTGCGACTGCAGCAGTTCCTGCAATGCCGGCACCGCAAACACCGGCGTTCCGGCATAAACCACCCGTAATCCGTGCCGGCTCATTCAGCATTCGCCTGCTCGGGCGCCTTGCGTTTGAGGCGCTCCAGTTTTTCCATTTTCCTGCGCACGCGCTGCTGCTTCAGCACCGACAGATAGTCGACAAACAGCTTGCCCTCCAGATGATCCATTTCATGCTGGATACAGGCGGCCAGCAGGCCGCTGGCCTCGACCTCAAACGGCTGGCCGTCCTGTCCCAATGCCCGCACCCGGATGTCGGAGGCCCGTGTCACCTTTTCATAATAATCCGGCACGGAAAGACAGCCTTCCTCGTGTTCAATGACACCGGACTGTGCCAGCAGCTCCGGATTGACCAGAAACAGGGGCGCGCTCTTGTCTTCGGACAGATCAATGACGATAACACGCTCATGCACATTGACCTGGGTGGCAGCCAGACCGATACCACGCGCCGCATACATGGTTTCCAGCATATCATCCAGCAGGGTCTGGATGCGCTCATCGACCTGGTTGACGGGAGAAGCTTTCTTACGCAGCCGGGAGTCAGGGTGGTGTAATATTTCTAATAGAGCCATGATTAATTATTACCGAAAATCTGAAAATGGTGCCCTCACCGGTTCCATGACGTTATCATACCGGCAAGTCATCCCGTTAATTAACAATAACGATACAATAACAAGGATACTAGCATGCTGCGTTATTCATCTGTACTCCGAGCCGGTTGTTTGACGGGCATTGTTTTTCTATCCGGTTGCTCGACCAGCAGCACCCTGCTGCAGGAGAACCGGGCACAGGCCGACCGTTACTACGATGACTATTACGGTCAGCCCGCATCCCGCTCCGGAACCCAGGCCAGCAAAGCACCAGCCGGCACCGGACAGGCTGCCGGCAGCCGCCTGTCCGCCAGTGACATCCGGCCCGATGCCCCCCGGCGCTATGTGGTCCAGAAAGGTGATACCCTGTGGAGCATCGCTCAAAAATACCTGTACAAACCCTGGTTCTGGCCGGAAATCTGGGATGACAACCAGCGCATCCGCAATCCGCACCTGATCTACCCGGGTGACATCCTGTATTTCGATTACGATGGCCGCCAGCTGGCTCAGGGCAGCGGCATGAGCATGAAACTCTCGCCCCGCATCCGGGTCGACCGCAGTGGCACCAAAATGGGCGAGCCGCTGGCCCTGCTGGCCCCATTCATGCGCTGGCCGCTGGTCATGGATGGCTATGAAATCAATAAACTGCCCTATATCGTTTCAGCCCGTGACGGCCAGACGCTGATCCCGGACAATGCCACCATCTACATCCGCGGGCTGGAACGCTCCCGTATCGGAGAGCGGCTCGGCATTTATCACCCCGATGCCTACCTGCGTGACCCCGAGACCGGCAAGACCCTGGGCCACCAGCTCTCCCATGTCGGTACGGCCCGCATCGACCGCCTTGATGACCTGTCAACAGCGACCATTCTGGATATCAAGAACGCCGTGCACAATGGCGACCGTTTACTGCCCGTTCCGGAACAGGAACAGCAGCAGGCCCTGCGAGCCCCGATCCAGACACCCCGGCAGAAGATTCGCGGCTATATCGCCGGGCTGTATGAAGCCAGCTATCTGGGAGCCGACTGCATGATCGCCATCATCAACCGCGGTAAACAGCATGGCATCCAGCCTGGTTACATTCTGGGCGTCTATCACGAGGGTCGGGTACTGGAAGACAAGTTCCGCTTCTACCATGGTCGCGAGTCAAAGCCCTCCGGGGTCCAGCTGACCCAGCTGCCGCCGGAAAAAGTCTCGAATGCCATTGTCTACAGCGTAAGCGACAACCTGAGCTATGCGCTCATCATCGATTCCGCCCGGGAAGTCCAGAATGGGGATAGAATAGGCAATCCATGATTTCAGGATTGACTGCTCCGTGCCAGTAGATGAACAGGAACTGCACGCCCGCCTGCAACTGTGGCGTGCACCCGGCATCGGCACCGTCAGCTTCCAGCGGCTGCTGGGCTGTTTCGGTGCCATTGCACACGCCCTGGAAGCGTCCGATGCCGAACTCAGGCAGGCCGGGCTCAAGCCTGCGGCCCTAGCCGGACTGCGCCAGCTTGATCCACTGGCGGCACGGGCCGACATGGAGTGGTTGCACCAGCAGCACAACCACCATATTCTGTTCATCGACTCTCCCGGTTATCCCCTTGCACTGAAAAACATCGCCGGCAGTCCGCCGGTGCTGTTTGTCACCGGCAATCCGCAACTGCTGCAGGACCCGCAGATCGCCATGGTCGGGACCCGCAATCCGACCAGTGGCGGGCGTGAAAATGCCCGTGCCTTCGCTCGCCACCTGAGCCAGAGCGGCATCACCATTACCAGTGGCATGGCCCTCGGTATTGATGCCGAAAGTCACCAGGGCGCCCTGGAGGCTGATGCGCCGACCATCGCAGTGGTGGCAACCGGGCTGGACATTGTTTATCCAGCCCGCAACCGCAGGCTGGCGGAGCAGATCGCACACCAGGGGGCACTGGTTTCGGAGTTTCCCATCGGTATCAAACCGCACGCGGACAACTTTCCCCGCCGCAACCGGGTCATCAGCGGTCTGGCCGTCGGCACGCTGGTGGTGGAAGCCGCCCTGCGCAGTGGCTCGCTGGTGACGGCCCGGCATGCCATGGAACAGGGGCGCGAGGTCTTCGCCATTCCGGGCTCCATCCACAACCCGCTGGCCAAAGGCTGCCATCAGTTGATCCGTGAAGGTGCAAAACTGGTGGAAACCGCCACTGACATCCTGGAGGAAGTCGCAGCCCAGCTGCACAGTTATCTGGACAATACCGGCACAACCCTGACAGGTACCCGGAAACCACAACCGGATCATAACCAATCCGCAGACCCGGACCCTGCGCCTTATGCCCCGGCAGGTGATGAACTGCAGGTGCTCGCTGCCCTCGGTCATGATCCGGTACCGGTCGACCAGATAGTCATGGATACAGGCTTGACCCCTGAAGCAGTTTCATCCATGCTGCTAGTGCTTGAACTGCAGGGTCATGTGGCTGCGTGTGGTGGTGGGCATTACATGCGGCTGGGCCCGAGAGACTGAACCCTGATGAAAGAGAACACCCTTGATGTCCTGTTCTACCTGTTTGAGAATTATCCCGAGCTGGAAGATGAGCCCTCGGAAGACCGCGAATCCCTGAACCAGTACCTGCAGGGAGCGGGGTTCCTGCCCGGTGAAATCAACCGCGCCTTCAACTGGCTGGAAAGCCTCGGTGATGAGGCTCATGCCCTCGGCCCTGCCAGTGATCCCGCTGCCATCCGGGTATTCACCGCCGAAGAGCAGCGCTGGCTGGATACCGAATGCCGCAGCTACCTGCTGTTTCTGGAGCGGGCCGGGGTTCTGAATGCCGAAACCCGTGAACAGATCATCGGACGGGTGCTTGAGCTGGAAGACAACGATTTTGATCTGGACCGTCTCAAATGGGTGATTCTCATGGTGCTGCTCAACCGCCCGGATGAAGACAATTCCTTCTTCTGGACTGAGGGGTTGACCCTGGACGGCACCCAGCCCATTTACCATTGATGCCAATCGATTCAGCAGCGGCTCTTTACTTTTACCGGCTTTTCAGGTTTAAAATGCAGGCCAAATACGGGCCTTGAGCCTGTTGACTCCCGAAACACAATCTGAAAAGTGGCTTCATGAGTGAGAACCTTGTCATTGTCGAATCACCCGCCAAGGGAAAAACCATCAAGAAATACCTGGGAAAGGATTTCGAGGTGCTTGCCTCCTATGGCCATGTGCGCGACCTGATTCCCAAGGAAGGCGCAGTCGACCCCGAACATGGCTTTGCCATGAAATACGAAGTCATCGACCGCAACCAGCGTCATGTGGATGCCATCGCCAAAGCCCTGAAAAAGGCAGACACGCTTTATCTGGCGACGGACCCGGACCGTGAAGGTGAGGCCATTTCCTGGCATCTGTACGAACTGCTGAAGGAACGTGGCATTCTGGAGGGCAAGACGGTCCAGCGGGTGGTATTTCACGAAATCACCAAACGTGCCGTCCAGACTGCCATCCAGCACCCACGCAGCCTGTCCTATGAGCTGATCGACGCCCAGCAGGCCCGGCGCGCACTGGATTATCTGGTCGGCTTCAATCTCTCACCGCTATTGTGGCGCAAGATCAAGCGTGGCCTGTCAGCCGGTCGGGTGCAGAGTCCGGCACTGCGCCTGATCGTAGAGCGCGAGCAGGAAATTGAAAGCTTTGTACCGCAGGAGTACTGGAGCCTGACCGCCCTGACGGAGAAGGACAGTCAGGGTTTCAATGCCCGCCTGCACACGCTGGATGGCAAAAAGCTGGACCAGTTCGACATCAACCAGGATGCCAGCGCCCACGAGGTCCGTGATCGCCTGCTGGCGGCTGCCAACGGTGAGCTGCTGGTCGAAAAAATCGAGCGCAGGGAGCGTAAACGTCATCCGGCGGCCCCCTTCACCACCTCCACCCTGCAGCAGGAAGCCGTCCGCAAGCTGTACTTCTCATCCCAGCGCACCATGCGCACCGCCCAGCAGCTGTATGAAGGCATTGACCTCGGCAGCGGCGGCCCGGTCGGCCTGATCACCTACATGCGGACCGACTCGGTAACACTGGCGGGTGAAGCCATCGCCGAATTGCGCGAACTGATCACCGAGAAATACGGTGCCGGCCAGCTCCCGGAAACCCCGCGTCAGTATAAAACCAAATCCAAAAATGCCCAGGAAGCGCACGAAGCCATCCGCCCCACGTCCTGCAGAATCACACCGGAAGAGGTCCGCCCCTACCTGAGTGACGATCAGTTCAAGCTTTACCAGCTGATCTGGAAGCGCACCGTGGCCTGCCAGATGATTCACGCCACCGTGGATACCGTGGCGGTGGATCTGGCTGCCGAACCGGGCTCATTCTTCCGTGCCAATGGCTCCACCATCCGCGATCCGGGCTTCCTGATCGTGTATGAAGAAGGACTGGACGACCAGAAACAGGAGCAGGACCGTACACTGCCCCCACTGCAGGAAGGAGAAAAGCTGCCACTGCACGACATTGAAGCCAGACAGCACTTCACCGAGCCGCCACCACGCTATTCTGAGGCCTCCCTGGTCAAGAGTCTGGAAGAATACGGTATCGGTCGACCTTCCACTTATGCCAGCATCATTTCCACCCTGCAGGCCCGTGAATACGTGGAGCTGAACCAGCGCCGCTTCTTCCCGACCGACATCGGGCGCATTGTCAACAAGTTTCTGACCGAGCATTTCACCCGCTACGTGGACTACGACTTCACCGCCAACATGGAAGACCAGCTGGATGATATTTCACGTGGTGAGAAAGCCTGGGTGCCGGTCATGGAGCAGTTCTGGCAGCCTTTCCACGAGCTGGTGGAAGAAAAAATGGACAATGTGCAGCGCAGTGACGTGCTGCAGGCGCGTGAAATCGGTACCGACCCCAAATCCGGCAAACCGGTATCGGTACGCATGGGCCGCTACGGCCCCTTTGTACAGATCGGCAGTCGTGATGACGAAGACAAACCCGTCTTTGCCAGCCTGCGCCCCGGTATGAAAATGGATGCAGTCACACTGGAAGAGGCTCTGGAGCTGTTCAAGCTGCCACGCACGCTGGGCGAAACCGCCGAAGGTGAAACCATCAGCTGCAATATCGGCCGCTTCGGTCCCTATGTCCGCTATGGCAGCAAATTCGTCTCCCTCAAAAAAGAAGATGATCCGCACACTGTCACCCTGGAACGCGCCCTGGAGCTGATCAGGGAAAAGCAGGCTGCCGATCTGGCCCGTACCCTGATGGACTTCGGCAATGGCATCCAGATTCTCAAAGGACGCTGGGGACCGTACCTGACAGACGGTAAAAACAAGGCGCGCCTGCCCAAGGAGCGTGAGCCCGAATCCGTGACCCTGGAGGAAGCACAGCAGATACTGGCCAGCATCCCGGCCAAGACCAGGGGGAGTAAAAAGGCTGCTGCCAAGGGTAAAAATCAGGATGCGACAACCGATGGCACCGAGGCTGAGGCCCCGAAGCCCCCCCCCAAAAAACGCAGCACCAAAACCAAAAGCGCGGATGGCACTCCAAAACCGACATCCGGCAAACGGGCTGCTCCCAAAGCCGCCGGCACCAAGGCTGCAGCCAGAACCACCAGAACCAATGGGGGCACAGCCGCCAACAGTCACAAAAAGGCAGACACCAGCAACCGCCGCAGTCGTGGCAAAAATGCCGGTCCGCCGGCAGAACTGTAATGCGCATCAGCTCCAGCCTGGATCAGGCGCTGGAGACCGTCCGCAGTGGCGGCATCTTGGCCTATCCGACGGAAGCCGTCTTTGGGTTGGGCTGCAATCCCGGCAGCCTGAGTGCGGTACAGCGCATTCTGGGCATCAAACAGCGCCCGGCAGACAAGGGGCTGATCCTGATCGGTTCCAGCCTGAACCAGTTTGATGCCTATCTGGCCCCGCTGGATGACCTGATCCTGGCGCGTATTGAACCCGGCTGGCCCGGCCCCGTGACCTGGCTGCTGCCGGTACGACCGGAAGTCTCCCCCCTGCTGCGTGGCAACCATGACAAGATCGCCGTGCGTATCAGCAATCATCCGGACTGTCAGTACCTGTGCCAGCGCCTCGGTCATCCGCTGGTCTCCACCAGTGCCAATCCGAACGGCCAGCTACCGGCACGCAGTGCCCGTGAAGCCCAGAGCTATTTTGGTGCCCAGATCGACTTCTATCTGGATCGCAACACCGGAAAGCTTGAAAAGCCGACAGAAATTCGCAATGCCCTCACCAATGACATAGTCCGTTCAGGATAACCGGGGCACCCAACCCGATCCGGTACAGACTGGAAAGTTATACGGCTGCCCTGCCGCCGCCAGCCGCTTCAGCAGGAAAGAACAGTCGCAGACTGTTGTCCCACACCTGGGGCAGCAGGCTTTCCAGTGCCACCTGCTTCACCTCGGCCACCTTCTCGGCAATAAACGGCAGATAGCACGGCGCATTGGGCTTGCCCCGATACGGTACCGGCGTCAGGTAGGGAGAGTCCGTTTCGAACAGAATCTGCTCCAGCGGTGTCATGGCAATCACCTCACGTACATTGTCGGCGCGGTTGAAAGTGCTGATGCCATTGAAACCCAGGTGAAAGCCTTCCCCCAGACAGTATTCCGCCAGCGCCATACCGGAAGTAAAGCTGTGAATCACACCCCGCTGGCGCATGCCGGGCATGAAATTACGCAGGATGGCCTCGGTATCAGCATCCGCATCCCGGGTGTGCACCACAATCGGCAAATCCAGCTCAATGGCCAGCTGCAGCTGGCGCTCGAACACTTCGCGCTGGCAGGTGCGATCGGAATGGTCATAATAATAATCGAGTCCGATTTCCCCGATGGCCACCATCCGTTCGGTTTGTGCATTGGCCCGGATCTGCGCCTGTACGGCATCCGAATAGTCCCTTGCATCATGCGGATGAATCCCCTGAGTGCCCCAGACCATGACATGAGTTTCCGCAAGCTGACGGACCGTATCCAGATTGCCCGGTGACACGGCAATGGTGATGATGCGTTCAACCCCGACTGCCTGTGCAGCGGCAAGGGTCTGCACCAGCGCCTCGTCCTGGAGGTAATCCAGGTGGCAATGGGTTTCCAGCAGCGGGGATCCAAAAACCGGAATCTCACGTTTCCTGCTCATACCCGGACCTGCCTCAATCCTTGATTTCCGGCAAAACGGTAGTCAATCACCAGCGGAGCGTGATCGGAAAAGCGCTCCTCCTTGTAAATCCCGGTACTTTCCACCGTACCGCCCAAGGATGGAGATAGCACATGATAATCAATGCGCCATCCGACATTTTTGGCCCACGCCTGTCCCCGGTTGGACCACCAGGTATAGGCATGCGCCGGCTGCGGCAGCTCACGAAAAGCATCCACAAACCCCCAGTCATCAAACAGCTTGTCGAGCCAGGCCCGCTCCTGCGGCAGAAACCCGGAAGTATTCTGGTTACTTTTCCAGTTGCGGATATCTTCATTTTTATGTGCGATATTCCAGTCCCCGCACACCACCAGATCCCGTCCCGCCACAACCCGCTGCTGCAGTACGGTCTCGAAATAATCCATGCAACGGTACTTGACCAGCTGGCGCTCCTCCCTGGACGAACCGGAAGGCAGGTAGAGGGAAGCCACCCCCAGATTGCCGAAACGGGCCTCCAGATAGCGCCCTTCACGGTCAAACACCGGGTTGCCCATCCCGATGATGAGCTCATCCGGCTCACGGCGGCAGTAAAGCGCCACCCCGCTGTAGCCCTTCTTCTCCGCATCATGGTAATAACAATGGTAGCCTTCCGGAAAAAACAGCGCCCGCTGCTGCTCCAGCTGGTGCACCTGGGCCTTGGTTTCCTGGATGCACACCACATCGGCATCCTGCGCCAGCATCCAGTCGAAAAACCCCTTTTTAGCAGCTGAACGGATACCGTTGACATTCGCGGTAATGATGCGCATCAGGCCTCCTGACGCTGGTCCGGGAACCCCAGCAGCAGAATTTCCAGCAGCGCTTTCTGGGCATGCAAGCGGTTTTCAGCCTCATCCCAGACCACACTCTGCGGCCCGTCGATGACTTCCGCCGCCACCTCCATGCCCCGATAAGCCGGCAGGCAATGCATGAACAACGCCTCCGGATCGGCACGCTGCATCATGGCTGCCGTGACCTGATAATCCCGGAAGGCCGGCATGCGCACCTTTTTTTCGTCCTCCTGCCCCATGCTGGCCCAGGTATCGGTTACCACCACATCCACACCGGCCACCGCATCCATCGGATCCTGAAAGCACATAACCGCATCCCCGGCAGTCGCCTGTATGCCCGCATCCGGCTCATAACCTGCCGGGCAGGCTACATTGAGTTGAAAACCGAACAATACCGCCGCATTCATCCAGGAATGGCACATGTTGTTGCCATCCCCGACCCAGGCCACGGTCCTGCCCGCCGGATCACCCCGCTGCTCCACCCAGGTCATGATGTCCGCCAGCAGCTGGCACGGATGATACAGATCGGTCAGGGCATTGATGACCGGCACCCGCGAATGCTGTGCAAAACACTCGATCATCGCCTGCTGGAAAGTGCGGATCATGACCAGATCGACCATGCGTGAAATCACCCGGGCAGCATCCTCAATCGGCTCACCGCGCCCGAGCTGGGTATCATTGGGTGACAGGAACAGGGCATGACCACCCAGCTGGGTCATGCCGGTTTCAAAGGAAACCCGGGTGCGGGTGGAGGCTTTCTCGAAAATCATGGCCAGAGTACGGTTTTTCAGCGGCTGGTAAAGCTCACCGCGTCTGGCCTTCTGCTTGAGCCTGACGGCATGCCCGATCAAGGCATGCAGCTCGGCTGGACTGAAATCTTTCAGGGTAAGAAAATGGCGTATGTCACTCATTTTTCTCCTCCAGGAACCTTCTCACCAACTCGCTGACGGTGGCAATGATCCGGTCAGCTTCAGCCATCGAAATCACCAGCGGCGGCAATAGCCTTACCACATTGCCCGCTGTCACATTAATCAGCAGCCCCTGGACCAGAGCCTGTTTCACCAGCTCGGCACAATCCCGCTCCAGCTCAATACCGAGCATCAGGCCCAGGCCGCGTACCGCCCGGACACCGGAGACGTCCGCCAGCCGGGCACGCAGCTGTTCCTGCAGGTAGACACCCAGCAGCTCGGCTTGGGCCGCCAGATTGTTTTCCTCCATCACCGCCACCACAGCCAGCCCGGCCCGGCAGGCCAGCGGATTGCCGCCAAAGGTGGAGCCGTGATTGCCCGGTGCGAAAATATCCGCCGCCTTGCCAGCCGCCAGGCAGGCACCAATCGGCATGCCATTGCCCAGTGCCTTGGCCAGGGTCATCACATCCGGACGGATGCCGGTGTGCTGGAAGGCAAACCATCGCCCGGTACGGCACATGCCGGTCTGAATCTCATCCAGCATCAGCAGGGCATCATGGGTATCACACAGGGCTCGCGCCTGCTCCAGATAACCCTGAGGCAGCACATGCACCCCACCCTCGCCCTGCACCGGCTCAACCAGTACCGCCACCACATCCGGATTGCCGGCAAACAGCTGTGCCAGGGCTTCGATATCACCATAGGGCAGGCGCACAAAGCCTTCCAGCAGCGGACCAAAACCGGCCTGGATTCTGGCATTGCCGGTTGCGGTCAGGGTCGCCAGGGTGCGGCCATGAAAGGAGTGCTCCATCACGGCAATCACCGGGCACTCAATGCCTTTTTTATGACCGTAAAGGCGTGCCAGCTTGATCGCGGCCTCATTCGCTTCAGCCCCGGAATTGGCAAAAAACACCCGCTCCAGCCCGGACAGGGCACACAGCTTCTGCCCCAGAGCCTCCTGATTGGCAATGCAGAATACATTCGAGGTATGCATCAGGGTATGTGCCTGCTCGCTGATGGCATCGGCGACCTCACGTCGCGCATGACCCAGGCTGCAAACAGCGATGCCTGACATGGCGTCAAGGTATTGTCTGCCATCCGCATCCCACAGGGATGCACCTTCGCCTTTGACGAAGGTCACTGGCAGACGCGAATAGGTGGACATCAAGGAACCCTGGGCATCTGTCACGACGAATCCTCCGCATGAACCAAAAAACAAAAGGCAGCCGAGACAGGCTGCCTTTCAGGAAGCCTGAATATAGGCAATGCCGATACAAATGTCAATCAGCAATCGCATTACTTGTCAAGGACTTCGGGCGCGAAAATCGACTGACGGCAAGCCCCGGCATAACGGCACGGTAATAACCATTGTGACAACACCAGCTGCCATGCTAAAACCGTGACAAATCCGTATTAAATCCGGCTCTGGTCTTCCTCTGGTCCCAATCAGGAGTGATCGTCATGATTCACCCGGCAACCCCGGCTGATGCCGCAGCTATCGTCAAGCTGTATAACCATTATGTCCTCAACACCACCATCACCTTTGAAGAACAGCCGCTAACAGCCGCAACCATGGCCCAGCGCATGCATGCTGTACAGGGCGAAGCCGGCTTGCCCTGGCTGATACTGAAACAGGATGGCGTACCGGCAGGCTATGCCTATGCCGGGCGCTGGATGAGCCGCTCTGCCTACCGCTTCACGGTGGAAGTCACGGTCTATCTGGCTGCGGGACAGGCAGGCCGGGGGCTGGGGCGGGCATTGTATGAGGCACTGTTTGCTGAACTGCGCCAGCGCAGGTTGCACACCGTACTGGGCATCATCGCCCTGCCGAATACGGCCAGTGTGGCCCTGCACGAGAAGATGGGGATGCGGAAAGCGGCCCATTTCCACGAAGTGGGCTACAAATTCGGGCGCTGGCTGGATGTAGGCTACTGGCAGATGCAACTTTAGTTGCAGAACCTTCAGGTTTGTGCCGGCACGTTCCGAAGTGGACAGCTGCAGCTGTACCCGCTGGTCCTGCACCCCCAGCAATCACCCGCGCCCACGTTATGATGCACTATGCTGAATCGCGCTTCCGAATGCACCAAACAAGCGTGCCCAAGCGGCTTCCGTCCCGGCCACCAATCCCAGTCCGCTGCTGGCCGGCTGGTGGCAGGGGCGCGCAGCAAAAGCCCTTGCCACCGCCACTGCTGCCGGAGAAAAATAGACCTTGAGCTCGCAGTGCAGACGTCCTTCCGACTCGTGACGCATGAATACCGCCATTTCCGGCGGGTTTCCGGCACGCGCCAGCAGCCGGTCAGTGGCTGTCCTGATCTGCTCCAGCACCTCCCCGGCCAGCATGGCATCCCCGAGGCTGCAGCCGTACCATTGCTCCATTTGTATCAGACTCCCGGATTCAGACGCTTCAGGATACACCTGTACCGAAGCCGCTGAAACCTGTTGCGCTTCAGGATCAAACCTGCAGACATTCTGGCACCGAGCCACACCCCCTGACAATCCGCTGGAGCCATATTCCCACTCAGAACATCCCGGCAATCTGCAGATGATGTACCTGGATGGCCAGCTCCCGCGCCCGCAGGCCATCCGAGTTACGCTGCTCCGGGTCCGAGCCGGCACGCAGCAGAAATGCCACTACCCCGGCATGCCCGAAACGGGCTGCATGATGCAGCGGGGTCCAATCCTTGACCGTACGGGCATTCGGACTCAGGCCCGCTTTGACCAGAAACCGGACCATGGGCAGCTTGCCGGCGGCGGCAGCCTGATGCAGGAAGGTAATGCCCTGATCGCCCTGACGGTTGAAATTGACCCCTTCTTCATAAAAAATGTCGGCCACCGCTACCCAGCTGCCCTGAACCACCAGATCCAGTGCGGACAGGGCACCGGCATGCGGCTTGTATTCCGGATCCGCCCCCCTGCGCAGCAACCAGCGAATATCGCCTGTATCACCGGCCCGTACTGCCGTCAGCAGGCGATCCCCGAGTTCGGCAGCTGAGTACGTTGCAGGGGCAGGCTGTGGTGCAGGTAGGGCGTCAGTCTGGACCATACCCGACTGCCCACCTTGCCAGGCACCCACAACATCGTAATAAACGGCCCCGCCCTGGGTCTGGTCAGGCATGGTTTCCACCGGATCAGCACGGGAACTGCCGTACCCGGCTGATGGATAAGCCTGCCCGGTGTCTTGCGCATCACCGCCCTGGTCGTAAACCGTGCCATCATCCACCGGTGTATATTCCATTATGTCGGCATTGTCATAAACGGTACTGCCCGCCCCCATGCCATCGTAGGTCAGTGCATAATCTGCTGTCGAATTCCGGGCATATTCGACATCTACCGGGCCGAAACCGGCTTCGTCAGGATAGGGGAACGCTTCGGTATGGACGCTCGGGAGTGAGGCAACGGCCAGTACGCATGCAGCTGCGATCGGGGTTCTGGTTATTTTCATGGTTACACCCTGCTTGCAATAAGCTGTCTGATTGGGGAGAAGCGGCCTTTGTACCGCTACATTCCCATGCTAGCCAGACAATGACGGTCGATCGAAAAAATGCGACATCCGGCCACAAATGCGCAAAACACTGGCTGGTCCGGGAAAAATTGCTAAACTGCCCCTACGTCAAAATACAGGTAAAGGCATTCATGTCCTACGAATTCAATACAACCCTGCACGGCAGCTTCGATTCCGTGCTGGAAAAGGTCCGGACCATCCTGCAGGAAGAACAGCTGGGCGTGGTCAGCGAGGTCGATGTACAGGCCATTTTCAAAGCCAAGATGGCGCGTGACATCGCCCCTTACCGCATTTTCGGGGCCTGCAATCCCAGGCTGGCCGCCCAGGTCATTGATGAAGAACCGAATGCAGGGGTACTGTTACCCTGCAATTTCATTCTGTATGAAAAGGCACCGGACCATATCGTGGTCAGTTTCATGGACCCGGTCACCGTGCTGGGGCTGACCCAAAGCATGGCAGCCCATGAAGTCGGCGGGCTTGCACGGGAAAAACTGCTACGGGTCATTGACAGACTGGCAGCCTGATCATCCAGCAGTCCGGTGGCATTCAGCCCCCTATCGCCCTTTTCAGACGCTTGCCCAAGAGTAAAACCACCCATGAAACACCAACGCCGGACAATGCTGGCCCTGCCACTGGCAGCTTCATTATTGTCATTTTCAGCAGTGGCGGAAGAAAACCTGCAACTGTACGCAGCAGGCAGCCTGAAGTCGGCTCTGGGCACGGTTGCCACCGCTTATGAAGCGGCCTATCAGACACCGGTTGCCACCCGGTTCGGCCCCAGCGGCCTGTTGAGGAAGGCCATTGAGGACGGTGAAAATCCTGCTGTTTTCGCCTCGGCCAACATGACCCACCCGGAAAAGCTGGCAGCAGACGGCTGGGGTGGCCCGGTCGTGCTGTTTGCCCGCAACAAACTGTGTGCACTGGCTCAGGCAGAGGTGGATATTACGCCAGACAATCTGCTGGCGGTGCTGCTGGATGCAAAAATCCGTCTGGGAACGTCCACACCCAAGGCCGACCCCAGTGGCGACTACGCTTGGGAGTTGTTCGACAAGGCCGGGAAAATACAGGCCGGCAGTTTTGAGCAGCTGTCCGGGAAGGCACTGCAGCTCACCGGTGGCCCCGAAAGTGCCAGCGCCCCCGCAGGACGCAACCCGTACGGCTGGGTCATGGCAGAGAAAAAAGCCGATGTTTTCCTGACCTACTGCACCAATGCCGTGCTGGCAAAAAAAGAAGTACCGACACTCAAAATTGTCCAGATACCCGCTGCCCTTTCCGTAGGTGCCGATTATGGGCTGCTGGTCAGGAAAAATGCCCCGGTTGAGGCCTGGCACCTGGCCCTGTACATCCTCTCTCCCGCCGGACAGCAGCTACTTCGGGAATATGGCTTTGAAGCTGCGGCCATCCCTGCCGGTGAATAAACCGGAAGCGGATCATGACAGCAATCAACATCCCGGAACTCATCCGTCAATACCCGCTGCTCAGGCAGCTGATCGCCCTTGATGAAGTTGCCTGGTTCAACCCGGCCATCACCCCGCTGGCCGAGGCCCTGCCCCATGTCGGCCTCGGTGCCGCTGATATCCGTGCGGCCAGTGAGTGCCTGCAACGGTTTGCTCCCTACCTGATGCAGGCATTCCCGGAAACCGCCCCCGCAAACGGCATGATCGAATCCGCTCTGGTTGATATTCCCCGCATGCAGTTGCAGCTGGAACAGGAATCGGCTACCCGCATCACCGGGCGGCTGCTGCTGAAACAAGACAGTCATCTGCCGATCTCCGGTTCCATCAAGGCACGTGGTGGTATTTACGCGGTGCTGAAACATGCCGAAACGCGGGCCATGGCCGCCGGCCTGCTGACGGAAACCGACAATTACCGCCAGCTGGCGGATGCATCATTCCGGAGCTTTTTCAGTCAATACCGCATTGCAGTGGGCTCCACTGGCAATCTGGGCCTGTCCATCGGCATCATGAGCGCCCGACTCGGCTTTGCCGTTACCGTGCATATGTCTGCAGATGCCCGTCAGTGGAAAAAGGACAAACTGCGTGCACATGGGGTCCAGGTGATCGAGTATGAACAGGATTACGGGGTTGCCGTAGCTCAGGGGCGTCAGGCGGCAGCCCATGATCCGGCCTGTTTTTTCATTGATGATGAAAATTCAGAAACCCTGTTCCTGGGCTATGCCGTCGCCGGCGAGCGCCTGAAGCGGCAGTTTGACGAGCGGGGCATTGCTGTCGATGCCCAGCATCCCCTGTTCGTCTACCTACCCTGCGGAGTCGGCGGGGGGCCGGGGGGCGTCGCCTTCGGGCTGAAAATGGCATTCGGGGATCACGTTCACTGCCTTTTTGCCGAGCCGACGCACTCCCCCTGCATGCTGCTGGGCGTCCATACCGGGCGGCATGACAGCATAGCAGTACAGGATATCGGCATCGACAATATCACCGCAGCAGACGGGCTGGCCGTCGGGCGTGCATCCGGTTTTGTCGGCAGGGCCATGGAGCGGCGGCTGGACGGTTATTACACCGTTTCAGATCAGCGCCTGTATCAGCAGCTGGGTGCACTGAGCCGGAGTGAAGGCATTCAGCTGGAACCCTCGGCACTGGCCGGCATGCAGGGTCCGGTCGTGCTATCCCGCGCTCATGCCTACCGGCAGCGCCTGCAGCTTGATGAGACCCGGATGAAAAATGCAACGCATCTGGTCTGGGCAACCGGTGGCGGCATGGTGCCGGAGCAGGAAATGGCGGTTTACCTCTCCAAAGCGGGATGATCGCCCCGGCAGATG
Organism: Thiothrix sp.; assembly: GCA_020442915.1. GTDB lineage: Bacteria > Pseudomonadota > Gammaproteobacteria > Thiotrichales > Thiotrichaceae > Thiolinea. The sequence goes on from JAGRJD010000069.1 coordinate 51,677, forward strand.
CCAGCCGGCATCAGATCGAAGCCGACGGCTGTCCGAACAGATACCCCTGCAGCAGGTCCGCCCCCAATCCCTCAATCCGCTCCAGCACTTCCGGCGTCTCGACACCTTCCAGAATCACCTGCATGCCGGCAGCTCTGGCGAGGTAGACAATCGACTCCACAATGCCCCGGTTTTTTGTGTACTCAGACGCAGCCAGCAATCCCCAGACAATGCTCTTGTCAATCTTGATGAAATCCAGTTCCAGTTTGCTGATGTAATTGAAGGACGAAAAGCCGGTACCGAAATCATCAAGCGCAAAACGGATACCGGCATGGCGCAGGCCGTTGATAAAGGACTCTGCCTGCCGGAAATTGACAATTTCAGCACTTTCCGTCAGCTCAATGACCAGGCAGGCCGGGTCATAACCGTACTCTTCCAGCTTGTCGAGGATATAGGCATCAAATCCGGGGGTACTCAGGGTATTGTTGGAGACATTGAAAAACAGGACCGGCTGTGGCTGGTGTGAACACAGGCAGGCCAGTGCCTGATCCAGAACCAGCCGGTCGATCCGGACAATCAGGTTGGTCTGCTCGGCATAAGCAATAAAATGCCCCGCATGCAGCACGCCGCCATCCTGCTCCTGACAGCGGATCCGGACCAGCGCTTCACAGGCGACCCGCGCATGGCCTGTCTGGCTGACAATGGGCTGGAAATACACCAGAAAACGCTCCTGCTGAAAAGCCTGAGTCAGATGATTCAGCCAGTTGGTCAGCTGCCGCTCCTGAAACACGATCAGCTCCCTGCCGGTATAGAAATGAAAATCCGCCTGTTTCAGGCGTTTGTTCTCATACATTGCCGTATCGGCACACACCAGCAGCTCCTCCATATTGCCGGAATCAGCCGGAAAACCGGCCACACCAATGGAAGGTTTGCTTTTCACCACCATCCGCAGCCCCCGGCTCCAGAGCGGTGACTGCAGCCAGAGCCGGACGATTCTGCCCAGCAGGGCTTCCACTTCAGCCCGGCTGTTTCCCCGCATGGCCATGGCAAACTCGTCCCCGCCCATTCGGGCCAGCAGCAGGCCCTCGCCACTCACTTCCTCGCGCAGGACGTCGGAGAATGCCGCCAGCACATGATCACCGGCAGCATGACCCAGAGTATCATTGATCACCTTGAAATGATCCAGATCAAACAGGGCCAGATAAAACGGTCTGCCCTCCCGGCGCCAGGATTCCAGCTCCTGCCGGAAGCGGCGGCGATTCCACAGGCCGGTCATGCCATCAAAATCCGCCAGCACGCGCAACTGGTCATTCTGGCTGCGCAGACTGGTGTGCAGCTGCATCAGGCGTCCATTCAAAACACGCACCGACTGGTGCATAAAATCCAGCTCATCCTGGCGCACATGCGTCGCCGGCCTGCTGCGCTCCAGCAGCTTTTCAGCCTGCTCAAACTGACCGGCACCGATCACGGGCAGAACACCGGCCAGAAACTGCAGCCGCCGGATCACATGATGGATGAAAAAATACAGGATCATGCACAGCAGCAGCATGACCAACAGGGAACCCAGCAGTATCCGGGCAAACGCACTGCCGGCTTGGTCAAAGTTGCGGGTCATGTCTTCCGCCGTGACAAACAGGTAAGGGTTATCGGCAAAATACCCGATGTCCAGCCGCCCCAGCAGCAACTCCTGTGCCAGCAGCGTACGCTGATACACGGCCTCCTGCCAGTCCAGCCCGGCCAGCAGATCACGGTATTTCAGCCACCTGACCTGACTGCTCGCAGCCTGGAACACATATTGAAGTCTGTCCGGCTGAGCGATACCCGTCTGCCTGCGGAACAGGAAGATGCCGGGCCCCACCAGAAACTCGAACTGCCGCAGCAGGTTCTCCACCGGAATACTGAGGTGCAGATAACCCAGTCCGTCGGAATCTGCATCCAGCGTACGCACCAGCGTAAAAAAGCACAGCTCATGGCAGCTCAGATAAGTGATGCTGCGACGTTCACGCTCTGCCTGCAGCAGGCGTGCCGGCTCCACGTCATGACCGGCGGCATGCTCCGGTACATCACCCCAGCCCGCCAGCAACCGGCCATCCTCGGCCAGAAAATGCATGGCCAGAAAATCCGGCGGTTTTTCCAGCCCGGACCAGCCCTGATCCAGACTGGCCACCACCTGCCCCACCGCCAAGGCACCACCGGCATCCGGGGCCGGCAGCGTCGTCAACACCGTTCGGGCAATCTGCTGCAGACGGTTTTCAGCCTGCTCCAGAATAGCGGCAAACTGCGCCTTGTTAAAAGACTGGTTGCGTGCATAAAGCTGCAGCACACTGTCGTTGAGGTGCTGGTGGACAAATACCAGAAAAACCAGCCAGCCAAGGCAGAACACACCAAAAACCTTGGAAAGAATCCTGGACTCGACCCTGGCCTCCGCTCGCAGTGCTGATTTGACCATTCCGGTGATCACCTATAGGGGGTTCAATCCCCGTCGATCAGTCTTTTTCCGGGAACCAGGCTGGAGGCCACCAGAAAAAAATAATTATCGGTATGGATATCCAGCGCCAGATCCCGGCGCAACGCGGAGAGATGATTCTCGAAATACAGCGGCACAACAGCCTGATCATCCAAAGCCAGCTCGGCTGCCTGCATCAGGATGGCCATGCGCCGTAAACTGTCAAAATCCTCATGGGCCTGATCCAGCAGGCGATCAATGGCCGGGTTGCTGTAACGCCCGTCATTGAACATGCCGGCCACGGTATTTCGTGTATGCACCAGATTGTACAGGCTCATATCCAGGCGGTTATGGGAGTAGATCCCCATCAGGACCGCAGAATAGCGGGAATCGCCGCTGTCCCGGAAAACAATATTCTTGTCCAGAGACACCACGGTCGTTCTGATTCCAATGGCATTCAGATCGTCAGCAACCGCCGCCAGTATCGCAACATCCTTCTGGAAATGCCCCCGTGTACCATGCAGGGTGAGCCGGAATCCGTCCGGATAGCCGGCATCGGCCAACAACCGGCGCGCTTTCGCCGGTGAAACAGCCGGTGCCTGCAGGACCGGATTATAACCCTGGGTGCCGGATGGCAGGAACTGGCCGGTAATTTCACCGACTCCGGACAGGACAACATTGACCAGATGGCGGCGGTCAATGGCCAGGGAAATGGCCCGGCGCACCCGGACATCCCGCAGCGGATTCTGCGCCAGCACCCGCCCCTGCAGATCAGACACAAACGGTGAAACCTCACGATGGCTGTCCAGCATGAGCTGCATCAGGATACCGGAACTGACCTCAAGCAGCCGGATATTCCTGTCTTCACTCAGCAGCGTCATTTCTTCCGGGGCAATCTGCTCAACCAAATGGACCTGTCCCTGTCGCAGGGCATGAACCCGCTCCTGCTGCGGCAGGTGACGCAGCTCCACGTGCCGGAGCACCGGCGGCGGCTCGTGATACCAGGGATTGGCTTCCAGCAGGATGCCACCCGCCGGACTGATCCCCTGCCAGGTATAGGGGCCGGAGCCGACAAAGCCCTGGCTGGTTGAAAAATTGTGCGAACTGCTCAGGGTATCCCGGTATTGCAGCACGCTGAACATCCCGAGCAGGCTTGACAGGTCGGACTCCGGCTGCCGGGTTGTCAGCCGGATCGTGTAGGCATCCGGTGCCTCGTAATGTTCCAGCGCATTGGTGACACGCTGATAGTCGCGGGAATCATGGGCCGCAACACGCCGGAGGCTGTAGAGCACATCACGGCTGGTGAGCGGGGAGCCATCACTGAAACGGATATCCCGCCGCAGGTGCAACTCCCAGTGCCGCTCGTCCAGTGCCCGCCAGGAGTCCAGTATCCGGGAATACGCCTTACCGCTGGCTGGCATGATCAGCAGAGCGTCGTATAAATGGGCATTGCGCTGCAGGTCCGGGCTGGCACGCAGAAAATGGGGGTCCATGGAGGCCGGCCTGCCGCTGACCGCCATGATAAAGGGCTCAGGCAGTTCAGGGGCGGTGGAGACCGGTGGCGCAGCGGCAACAGCACCGGGACAGAAACAGGCCAGCAGAAACGGCCAAAGAATACATGCATGGTTTAACACGGCAACAAACTCAGGTCAGTGCGCCCACAGGAGCAAACAGGGTGCAGGAATTATAACACCCTGTTCCCCGGCTGGCTCAGCCTGCCTTAACCGGACGGGGCTGCCCCAATGACTGCGTCCGGCTGTGACCGTCAGCCGATCCGGCCCTCCGTCTGTGGATCAAACAGCACTGCATGACGCATGTTGAAGACCACTGACAGCTTTTCACCAACCTTGGCACCACAGCTGGCGCGCATCCGCCCCACAACCTCCCGACCATTAAGCTCAATGATGGCAAATACATCGGCACCGGTAGGCTCGGTGACATCAATCAGGCACTCACCCTGAAACAGCAGCGGACTGTCCTGCTCGGCACTGCCGACATCGGTGATGGTTTCCGGGCGCAGTCCCAGAATCACCGGCTTGCCGATCCAGTCCCGGTAAGCCGGATTGTCCCCGACCGGCAGCAGCATGCTGCTCTCATCCTTGCGCACCATGCGTACCGCCGGCTCGCCATCGGATGCCACCAGTTCCGCCGGAATCAGGTTCATGGACGGGGAACCCATAAAACCGGCCACGAACATGTTGGCAGGCTGGTTGTAAAGCTCAGCCGGCGTTCCCAGCTGCTGCAGCACCCCGCCTTTCATGATGGCGATCTTGGTTGCCAGCGTCATGGCTTCGATCTGGTCATGCGTGACGTACACGATGGTGGAACCCAGACGCTGGTGCAGCTTCTTGATTTCAGTGCGCATGTCCACCCGCAGCTTGGCATCCAGGTTCGAGAGCGGCTCGTCAAACAGGAAGATTTTCGGCTCGCGCACCAGTGCCCGCCCCATGGCCACCCGCTGGCGCTGGCCACCGGAAAGCTGGGAGGGTTTGCGTTTCAGCAGCGGCTCGATCTGCAGCATCTGGGCGACCTCTGCCACCCGCTCCCGGCGCTGCTTGCGCGGCATCCTGCGCATTTCCAGGCCGAAGGAAATGTTCTTTTCCACATTCATGTTCGGGTACAGTGCATAGGACTGAAACACCATGGCAATATCCCGCTCGGAAGGATGGGTATCATTCACCACTTTGTCCTCAATACGGATTTCACCGGAGGTGATACTGTCCAGGCCCGCAATCATGTTCAGCAGCGTGGACTTGCCGCAACCTGAAGGGCCGACCAGCACCAGAAAATCGCCACTGTCGATGTCAATATCAATGCCCTTGAGGACTTCTGTCGGCCCGTAGGCCTTGTGTACATCACGAATCGATAGAGAAGACATAAGCTACTACCCTTTAACCGAACCAGCCATCAGGCCACGAACAAAATAACGCCCCGCCAGAATGTAAACCAGCAAAGTGGGCAGGGCTGCGATCATGGCGGCGGCCATGTGGACATTGTATTCCTTCACCCCGGTGGAGCTGCTGACCAGATTATTGAGCGCCACAGTCATCGGTGCGCTCTGGCCGGCGGCAAACGAGGCCCCGAACAGGAAGTCATTCCAGACATTGGTGAACTGCCAGATGATCGTCACCACAATAATCGGTCCCGAACTCGGCAGCAGGATACGCCAGAAAATTCGGAAAAAACCGGCTCCGTCAATCATGGCCGCCCGCACCAGCTCGTTCGGAAACGCTTCATAGTAATTGCGGAAAAACAGGGTGGTAAACCCGATACCGTAGGTGACATGCACCAGCACCAGCCCGGCAGTGGTACCCGCCAGGCCGAACAGGCCCAGCACCTGTGACATCGGAATCAGCACAATCTGGAACGGGATGAAACAGCCGAACAGCATCAGGCCAAAAATCCAGCGATGCCCCGGAAAACGCCATTTGGTCAGTACATAGCCGTTCAGTGCCCCCAGCAGGGTGGAAATCAGCACCGAGGGAACCACCATTTTGATGGAATTGCCGAAATAACCGTGAATGCCCTCACAGGTTAGCCCCACACAGGCACTGCCCCAGGCGGAAATCCAGGGCGCGATGGTCCATTCCAGTGGCAGGGCCAGCATGTTGCCCTGGCGGATTTCGTCCAGTGACTTGAAGCTGGTGACCAGCATCACGAACAGGGGCAAGAGATAGAAGGCGGCAAATACGATCAGGGTGACATAAATCAGTACGCGCCAGAAACGCCCGGACTGTACACCGGTATCAACAGCACTAGCCATGACGCTTCTCCCGGGTTTCGGCATAAAGATAGGGCACAATGATGGCAGCAATGGTCATCAGCATCACCATGGCCGATGCGGCACCAACCCCCATCTGGTTGCGGGTGAAGGTGTAGGAATACATGAAGGTGGCAGGCACCTCGGTGGCATTGCCCGGCCCGCCACCGGTCAAGGCAACCACCAGGTCATAAGATTTGATGGCCATGTGCGCCAGCACCACAAAAGCACTCAGGAACACGGCCCGCAGCTGTGGAATGATGATGCGGCGGTAAGTCTGGAAGGCGGAGGCCCCATCCAGCTGGGCGGCCTTGAGCTGCTCGTTGTCAATACCGCGCAGACCGGCCAGAAACATGGCCATCACAAACCCGGAGGTCTGCCATACCCCGGCGATGACCACAGTATAAATGGCCATTTTGGGATTGATGAGCCAGTCAAAACTGAAACTATGGAACCCCCATTCATGCATGGATTTTTCCAGCCCCAGCCCCGGATTCAGGAACCATTTCCAGGCCGTGCCGGTGACAATAAAGGACAGCGCCATGGGATACAGGTAAATCGTGCGCAGAAAGCCTTCCGCACGGATTTTCTGGTCCAGCAGAATGGCCAGAAGCAGGCCCAGCACCCCGCAGATCAAAATGTACAGGGTACCGAAGATCGCCAGATTGTCGAGGGCAATCTGCCAGTTGAGGGTTTTCCAGAGCTTGCCGTAATTCTCGAATCCTACAAAGCTGTCCAGCTTGGGCAGCATCCGGGACCGGGTCATGGAAATCCAGGCCGTGTACAGGATGAAGCCGTACACAAAAAACAGGGTAATGGCAAACGAAGGGGACAGAACCAGCCTGGGCAGATTCTGTCGCAACCAGTCGCCGCTGGTTCTGGTGGTATCACTCATGAGAATTGTCCTGCGGTTATGGGTGATGCACCCCTGACCTCCTCCAGCATCACTGGCAAAACGGACAGCCTACCCTGCCGGGCTGGATACAGCTCCCGGCAGGGTAAAAATCAGGGGACAGAAGCCTGGCTTACTGCGCGCCTTCGACAGCGTTGACCAACTGCTCCACGGCATCCGCAGAAGACACCTCATTGTTGAAGTGATTGGTGATCACGTCATACATGGCATTCTTGACTGCAGCCGGTGCTGAATGGCCATGCGCCATGGAGCCCATCAGGGTGTCATTCTTGGCGGCCTCCGCCAGATCTGCCATTCCTTTTTTGCCGCAATCATCAAAAGCCTCATTCGGCACATCGGTACGGGCCGGTACCGAGCCTTTCACCACATTGAAGGCCGACTGGAACTTCGGCGACATGACGGCCTTGGCCATGGCATTCTGGGCGGCCTGCTTGTCTTCCCCGACCTTGAACATGACGAACTGGTCAGAGTTGAAGGTGACCATCCCCTGGGTGCCGGGAACGCGGAAACAGACAAAATCCTCACCCGGCTTCTTGCCGGCATTCAGGAACTCACCCTTGGCCCAGTCGCCCATGATCTGGGCTGCCGCCTTGCTCTCGATGACCATGGCCGAAGCAAGGTTCCAGTCCCGACCGGAAAAATTCTCATCCACATAACCGCGCAGCTGCTTCATGCGGTCAAACACGGTTTTCATGGTATCGGAACCCAGCGCTTCCGGATCAAGGTCGATCATGGATTTCTTGTAAAAATCCGCCCCGCCGGTAGCCAGCACCACACCATCGAAAATGGTCGCATCCTGCCAGGGCTGACCGCCATGAGCCAGTGCGGTATACCCCTTGGCCTTGGCCGCATCCAGAAACTTGATGAAACCGTCCCAGTCCGCCGGCGGTTCGGTGACACCCAGCTCATCCATGACCTTCTTGTTGGCCCAGACCCAGTTGGTGGAGTGCACGTTCACCGGCGCAGCGACCCAGTGACCGTCATATTTGGAGAAACGCTGCAGCGCTGCCGGTACAACCTCATCCCACTTTTCCGCACCCGCCAGCTCGTCCAGGTTGGCAGTCGCACCTTCCGCAGCCCAGTCCTGAATATCGAAACCCAGCATCTGTACCGCTGTCGGCGGATTGCCGGCTGCCACACGTGAACGCAGCACGGTCATAGCCTCGGTACCGCCACCACCGGCAATCGGCATGTCTTTCCAGGCAATGCCCTGGCTTTCCAGGTCTTCCTTCAATACATTCAGGGCCTTGGCCTCACCACCAGAAGTCCACCAGTGCAGCACCTCCACTTCTTCAGCGGCCTGGGCCCCGGCAGTCAGCGCCAGCGACAGGACAGACGCAATGGCGGTTGTCTTGAACATACGGATCATCATTATCTCCTCCACAGGATGATTTCAGGATTGCGGCGCACCGCAGGACTCACGTGTCACCAACGTCACCGGAAGCACCCGGCGCTCCAGTGGCGCCTGTTGATCCCGGATATATAACTGTAACAACTCCATGGCCGACCGGGCAAAGTCAGCCGTTGACACCCTGACGGTAGTCAGGGCCGGATAGGTCAGCCGGGAATCAACCAGGTCGTCGAAGCCGACCACGGCCAGATCCCGCCCGACCGTAATGCCCAGCTCACGGGACATACTCAACACCCCGTAGGCCATCAAATCGGAAAAACACACCACCGCACTGATGCGCGCATCGTAATCCAGCACGGCCTTGAGCGCCTGCCGCCCGGCAGCCCGACTCTGCGGTATCGGATAAACATAGCCCGACGGCATGCTGAGCCTGGCTTCGTTCATGGCATCCCGATAACCCGCCACACGCTCGTGATAATCGGAAATATCCTCACGCCCGCCGACAAACGCAATGTGTTTGTGCCCCAGTCCGATCAGGTGCCGGGTCGCCGCATAAGTCCCTGCCCGGTTATCAGCGACAACCGCCGGAAACTGCCCGAACGGCACTTCACGCATGAGCTGTACCAGCGGGAAGCCATTGCGCCAAATCTTGTCCAGTACGGAACTGGTGGTACCCGGCACCGGGCACAGGATGAAACCGGCCACCTTGTGCTCCATGTACAGGCGCACCAGCTTTTCCTGCTGCTCCAACCGCTCCCCGCTGCTGGCAAACATGGGGACAATGCCACCAGCCAGCGCAACCTGCTCCAGCTGATTCAGTATCTCGCCACTGTAAGGCGTATTCAGGCCATTGACAATCACACCCATCAGGCCATCCTGCTGGTGCTGGCGCAGGGCTGCGGCCTTGCGGTTATAGACGTAGCCGATTTCATCAATACCACGCAGCACCCGTTCACGGGTCTTGTCACTGACACTGGGACTGTCCTGTAATACCAGGGATACGGTCGACTTTGAGACACCGACATGCCGTGCGACATCATGCAGGGTGACACGTTTGTGATTCTGATTTGGAACGTTCCAAGGCCTGACAATCGACATCTGCGGCCCTCCTTCCAAACCAGCAGGTCAATGCGGCGAATTCAGCCACAAAAAATACAGAAAAAGTGTTCCAGGGTTGCCAAAAAACCGGATTGGGCGCACTATTCCGACCTTATTGGTCTAATAAATTTGGAACGATCCAAATTAAATCATGACAGAGGAGGAATTACAATGCCCTTGCCCATCAATCTGGATGACATCAGCAACCTGATCCGCAGCGCCAAAACCGACCTCAAACAGCGGGGAGGTGATTATAAGGCCACTTTTGATGCCATGAGTGCCTCGCTGCAGCAGGAGATTCAGGAAATTGCCGCCCTGCGCGACCGTGGTGCCAGTGTCATGCCGGAAATCCGGTTCCAGGACATTGTGGCCGGGAATATCAGCCAGGCACAACAGCACCTGATCCGCAAACGGGGCTGCGCTGTGATCCGCAATACCTTTCCACAGGCCCTGGCAGAAGCGTGGAATCAGCGTATTGGTGACTATGTGGCTGAAAACGGCTATTACGACACCCCTGACAAGGGGCTGGACAAGTATTTTTCCTCACTGCAGACCGGAAAACCCCAGATTCTGAGCGTTTACTGGTCCAAACCCCAGATGGAAGCCCGCCAGCATGAAAACATGGCGCAGACACGTCGCTTTCTGAACCGCCTCTGGACCCATGAGCATGGCGGGCAGGCTGTTTTTGATCCCGACCGTGAATGCACCTATGCAGACCGCACCCGGCGCCGCGAACCGGGGGACAATTCACTTGGCCTCAAACCACACATGGATGGCGGTTCGGTAGAACGCTGGCTGGATACGGAAGGATTCCACCAGGTTTACCGGCACCTGATCAGTGGCAACTGGGAGGCCTATGATCCCTTTGACGCTGCCTACCGCACCGAAACCCGGGAGATTCCCTCACCGGCAGTGTGCAGCATGTTCCGCACTTTCCAGGGTTGGACCGCCCTGACGCCTCAAGGCCCCAATGACGGTACCCTGCAACTCATCCCCAGCAGCCGGGTCATGGGCTGGATGTTCCTGCGTGCCCTGCAGGATGATGTGCCGGCAGACAGTCTGTGTGATGCCATCCCTGCCCGCGCCCTGCTCTGTTCACCCCGGTGGCACCAGCTGGCCCTGGATGGACTGACCAGCATCCCGCACATGCAGCCGGGCGATACCATATGGTGGCATCCGGATGTGATCCATGCCGTGGAAGACCGGCATCAGGGTCAAGGCTACAGTAATGTCATGTATATCGGCGCTGCACCCTGGTGCCAGAAAAATGCCGATTATCTGAAAAAACAGGCTCCGGCATTCCTTGGCGGTGAAAGTGCCCCGGATTTTGCGCCGGAAAATTATGAACTTGCCTATCATGACCGTGCCGGAGTGGCGGACCTGACGCAGCTGGGCAAACAACAGATGGGGCTGGAACCTTGGTAAGGCATGAACCAATGGCCCGCTGCCGGATCATACTCCTATGAGAAACCCGATCCAGCAAGGAGCGCCATCAATGTATCAACACCTGTCAACCGCAATACGCCTGCTCAGTGCCGGCGTATTGGCCTTTGCCCTGAGCACGGCAAGCCATGCAGAAGGCCAGCTGGTGCAGCTGAATGCCAAGTACCACAACAACCCGACCCGTGCCGTTTATCTGCAACTGAAGAAAGGCACCTATGAAGTCAGAGCGGTTGGCGCAGCCGCCGGGGCCGAACACAGTGCCTGGAGCGTCTGGAGCGAGACCAGCTGCAAAGAGGCACGGGGCTGTGCCCGCACGGTTCCAACCCGCTTCACCGGCCTGCACAACAACTACTATGTCATTTCACCCCTGATCAGTGCAGTCAAGGTGGAGGGAAAGTCACTGGCACCTGTGAGCGAAACACCAGCACCCCGCATGAACAGCTACTTTCTGGTGACGGATAAAACCCGTGCCTACGAAGTGGTCGAACCACATGTATATGTCAATGAAGCCACAGCTCTGGCGGGTGCCAAAACCTCAACCTTCACCCTGAATGAACCCGGCAAGGTGGGCTTCGCCCTGCTGGACCTGAGCCGTACCTCTGACAATCGTGGCGGTATGGCGCTGCAGGTGCGCAAGCTGTTCGACTAGTTCAGTCCCACCCCTCACGCCTGCTGCAGAATGGAAGCCACCCGTTGCTGCAGCAGGGGTAGTAATTCCTCTGCCATCCATGGATTTCGTTGAAACCAGTGGATATTGCGCGGGCTGGGGTGTGGCAGCGGTAAAAACCCCGGCCAGTAATCACGCCATGCGGCTACCGTCCGGGTAAGATTCTGTTTTCGGTCGCGCCCCAGATGATAATGCTGGGCATACTGCCCCAGCAGCAGGGTCAGCTCCACTTCCGGCATTCCGGCCAGCAGACGTGTACGCCAGGTTGCCGCACATTCCGGACGCGGTGGCAGATCGCCGTGCCTGCCGGTTCCCGGGTAACAAAAGCCCATGGGCACAATAGCGATACGGGGAGAGTGATAAAATGTCTCCCGGTCAATCCCCATCCAGTCTCGCAGGCGATCACCACTTGGATCATTGAAAGGCAGGCCGGTTTCGTGGACACGCCTTCCCGGAGCCTGCCCCACAATCAGGATGCGGGCATCTGGCCGGGCAATCAATACCGGCCGGGGACCCAACGGCAGGAAAGATTCACACAAGCGGCACTGGTGGATTTCAGCCAGAAGCGCAGCAAAATTTTCAGTAAGAGGCATCACATACGGGCTTGCTTTTTAGAGTCAGCAGGATACAGGATTCGTGCCCCCAACAAAAAGGCCCCCGTAACGGTAAGGTTACGGGGG
>JAGRJD010000196.1 GCA_020442915.1 Thiothrix sp.
GGGTCGCCGTTGAGGCGGTGAGACTCCATTGTCTGGCCAACCATGGTGACATTAGCCGTCGCAGGGGCGGGTCGCCGTTGAGGCGGTGAGACTGGTAGTACTGTCTATTGGAATCCGCTTCACAGTCGCAGGGGCGGGTCGCCGTTGAGGCGGTGAGACAAACCTTGTTGTGGTGTAGGGGTTGGAATCTTAAGTCGCAGGGGCGGGTCGCCGTTGAGACGGTGAGACTGCCGAGCCTGATCCGGCTGGGGCAGGCTTTCAGGTCGCAGGGGCAGGTCGCCGTTGAGGCGGTGAGACCGCTTTCTCCTCCTTCTTGATTGCCTTGTCAGTCGCAGGGGCGGGTCGCCGTTGAGGCGGTGAGACCGGTACACGCCACCGGTCAACTTGCTGTAGGCCGTCGCAGGGGCGGGTCGCCGTTGAGGCGGTGAGAGCTGGACCGGGTGATACTGGCATTATGGTTGGGGGCAAATATCACCCAAAGCCTGCAAAAAAGTGCGGCTTTGCATAGAATGGGCCGCTGGTGAGGCTGATGCCGGCTTTTATCGCCACCCTGGCATGACAGGGGCAACGGGCTTCCGGTTCAATGAAGGATTATTACAGAATAAAGGGAATTGTTTTCATGGCTGCCAATGCGCCAGGGCGTCCGGCCCGACCACGCAGGACCATCACACTGACACTGGTGCTGATCATTCTGCTCTCCGTCATTTCCTTTTTCACCAGTTACAAGGGTCTGCTGATCCTGAACACCGAGAATGACCAGAGCCTGACCCCGTTCCAGATCGGTTTTGCCGCCTTCATGGTCTTCACCATCCAGACCACCATGGTGGTCACCCTGCTGTTCAGCATTCAGGGCTACCGCATCCTGACCCGCATTCTGGCCCTGTTTGTGTATCTGGTCGCGATGCTGTTCAGCGTGTTTTTCAGCTATGGCTGGTGGTACGAGGTATTCCGGGCTGAAAGCTATGCCCAGGAAGTCTACAAGGACGGCATTGAAAGCATCCGCCGCGATGCCAGCACCTATGCCTACGCCTTTGCCCATGTGCGCGAGGTCTCCGACGAGCTGTCCAAATATTCCCGCGCCAGGGCCCGTGAGGAAAACCTGTATGGCGGCACCTGTGATGAAAAAAGTGCCCCAGGGCGCGGTGCCCTCAACTACCTGCGCGCCCAGGAAGCCAGCCTGTTTGAAAACATGGCCGGGGACATGGGGGCGCTGGAGCAGCAGGTCAACACCCGCATCACCGACCTCAACAGGCTGCTGGACAATCTGGACCTGAGCGAGGAAGGCGCGGTCGCCCGGCGTGAGCGCGAGCTGAACGACATTGTGGTCCAGATCGGCAACTACAAGACCGGCTCCGGTATCACCCGCATCCGTACCGAGCTGGATGCCCACAAGGGAGACAAACGCCGGTTTCTGGAGTCGGTCAATCCCAAAACCGAAGAAAAGACCGTCGTATCCTGCACCGATACCGAAATCACCCACAAAATCGATGCCCTGCTGGCGGCACTGGATGACCTGCCGGAACCCAGAGCCGTCACCCTGTTCGACCAGAACAACAACCGTACCGTGCTGCAGCGCGCCTGGGAGGTATTGTCCTCCCTGCTGACGCTGGAGGGGCTGCGCCATCCGGGGGAGCAGCTGTCCCGGTTGCGCCTGAGCAGCACGGACTACATCCCGCTGGTGGCGGGTGGCCTGATCGACCTGTTCATCCTGATTCTCGGCTTCATTGACGGGCTGGAATACGGACGCCGCTACACCGGGCGACGCTACAGCGAGGCCGATGCGCGCGAACTGGCACTGTTCCAGCATCAGGGTGGCGGCAGCAACGACCAGCTGCGCCTGCTGCAGCCCTACCTGTATCAGGGCTGGCGCAACTATTACCTGATTGTGCCCGCCGCCCAGGCGGTCCAGAGCGATACCGAACGGCAGCTGCTGCGGCTGATGGCCTGGCTGGAAGCACACCAGAAGGTCCGGAGCTTTGCCACCGGGGTGCCTTTCGAGCGCCTGCCCGCCGTGATGCAGGAGTTTTTCACCATGGACACCGAACTCAACCAGTGGCGACAGCTCTGGCACTTTGACATTTACCGCATCAACCCGAAAACCTGGCGGGAACTGGTGATCTCACACGCACGCCAGCCGGATC
>JAGRJD010000070.1 GCA_020442915.1 Thiothrix sp.
CTAGTGCCGGAAATGGCGCATGCCGGTAAACACCATGGCCATGCCATGCGCGTTGGCAGCAGCGATCACCTCCTGATCCCGCATGGAACCACCCGGCTGGATCACGGCAATAATCCCCGCAGCGGCTGCATTGTCGATACCATCCCGGAAGGGAAAGAATGCATCGGAAGCCATGACTGCGTCCTGAATGGACAAACCGGCATGCTCGGCCTTGATGGCTGCGATGCGGGCCGAGTTCACCCGGCTCATCTGCCCGGCACCAATCCCGATAGTGGCCTGGTTTCTGGCATAGATAATGGCATTGGACTTGACGAATTTCGCCACTTTCCAGGCAAACTGCAGATCCTGCAGCAGCCGCTGCGACGGCTGTACTTCCGTCACCACCACCAACTGATCCAGCAACCGGGTGTCCCCTTCCTGCACCAGCAGGCCACCCGCCACGCGCCGGTAGTCCAGCTGACTCAGGACCGGGGCCAGCTTGCCACATTCCAGCACCCGGATATTGGCCTTGGCGGCCAGTACCCCACGGGCGGCAGTGGCAACAGACGGTGCAATGATCACCTCCACAAACTGGCGCTCCACAATGGCTGCAGCCGTGTGCGCATCCAGCTCACGGTTGAAGGCGATAATACCGCCAAAAGCCGACTCAGGATCCGTCGCATAGGCCCGCTCATAAGCCGTAAACAGCTCCGGATCAGTCGCCACCCCGCAGGGATTGGCATGTTTGACGATGACGCAGGCCGGCGTATCAAACTGGCGCACGCATTCCAGCGCCGCATCGGTATCGGCAATATTGTTGAAGGACAGCTCCTTGCCCTGCAACTGGGTCGAAAATGACACACAGGGTTCAGCCGGGGTTAAATCACGGTAAAATGCGGCTTTCTGATGTGGATTTTCGCCATAGCGCATGGCCTGTACCTTCTCAAACTGCAGGCTCAGCCGTTCCGGAAACCGGTCACGACTGCCATCGGCCTGCAGACTGCCCAGGTAATTGGCAATCATGCCGTCATAATGCGCGGTATGCTGGAACGCCCTGGTGGCCAGCTGCCGGCGTGTGGCCACACTGACCGCACCCTGATGGGCGGCCATATCCTGCAGAACCTGCGCATAATCCGCCGGATCAACCACCACCGCCACATGGGCATGATTCTTGGCACTGGCACGCACCATGGCCGGACCGCCGATGTCGATGTTTTCAATCGCATCCTCAAAGCGGCACTCGGGTCTGGCCACCGTCTGTTCAAACGGATACAGGTTGACCACCACCAGATCAATGCGCCCGATGCCCTGCTCAGCCATGGCCATGTCATCCTGTCCGCGCCGCCCCAGTATCCCGCCATGAATCTTCGGATGCAGGGTCTTGACCCGGCCATCCATCATTTCCGGAAAGCCGGTATATTGCGAGACCTCGATCACCGGCACGCCATGCTGCTGCAATAACCGGGCCGTTCCACCGGTGGAAAGGATTTCCACCCCGTGGGCCTGCAGTGCCCGGGCCAGCTCCAGCACGCCGGTCTTGTCCGAAACACTGATCAGGGCACGGGTGACAGGAAGGTGCGTTGCCGTCATGCCAGTTTCTCCCTCAGAAAGCTTTCGATTTCATCCACCACCACCTTGACCGCATCGCCGCCGCTGCGGGCCTTGTACTCCAGCTCACCGGCCTGCAGACCCCGCTCGGAGACCACCACCCGGTGTGGAATGCCCAAAAGCTCCTGATCGGCAAACATCACCCCCGGACGCAGGTCACGGTCATCCAGCAGCACTTCCACGCCCCGGGCCAGCAGCTGCTGATACAGCGCCTCGGCCTGCTGCTGCACCGCTGATGACTTTTTCAGGTTCAATGGCGCAATCACGACCTGAAACGGGGCCATGGCCGGGGGCCAGAGAATACCGCTGTCATCATGATTCTGTTCGATGGCCGCCGCGACCACACGCGTCACCCCGATACCATAGCAGCCCATGAGCATGGCCTGGGCCTTGCCGTTTTCATCCAGCACATTGGCATTCATGGCCTCGGAATATTTCCGACCCAGCTGGAACACATGCCCGACCTCGATGCCGCGCACAATGGACAGGCTACCCTGCCCGTCCGGACTCGGATCACCCGGCTTGACATTGCGCAGGTCAGCCACCCGTGGCAACGGCAGGTCACGCTCCCAGTTGATGCCGAAATAGTGTTTGGCCTCGCGATTGGCCCCGGCCCCGAAGTCGCTCATGACGGCAACCGCCCGATCCACAATCACCGGAAGCGGCAGGTTCACCGGCCCCAGTGAGCCGGGACCGGCCCCGATGGCGGCACGGATTTCCGCCTCAGTGGCAAAGCACAAGGGTGCCGCTACCTCCGGCTGTTTTTCCGCCTTGATCTCATTCAGCTCATGGTCACCCCGCACCAGCAGGGCCACAAAATCCGCATCAACCTGATCCGAAGCCGCCACAATCAGGGTTTTAATGGTCTTTTCCACCGGCAGGCCGAAATTGTCCACCAGTGCCTGAATGGTTTTGGTGTCAGGGGTGTCGACCAGGTGCATGGCTTCAGTCGGTGCCGCACGCTCACCCACCGGTGCCAGTGCTTCGGCCATTTCGATATTGGCGGCGTAATCGCTGCGGTCGGAAAAGGCGATGTCATCCTCACCCGAGGCCGCCAGCACATGAAATTCGTGTGAACCACTGCCACCGATGGAGCCGTTATCGGCAGCCACCGGACGGAAATCCAGCCCCAGCCGGGTGAATATGCGCACATAAGCCTCATACATGGCATCATAGGTCTGCTGCAGCGACGCCTGGGTCAGGTGAAAGGAGTAGGCATCCTTCATGATGAACTCGCGCGAACGCATGACCCCGAAGCGCGGACGCACCTCATCGCGGAACTTGGTCTGAATCTGGTAGAAATTGATCGGCAGCTGCCTGTAGCTGCTCAGTTCACGCCGGGCCAGATCGGTAATGATCTCCTCATGCGTGGGACCGTAACAGAACTCGCGCTCATGCCGGTCCTTGAAGCGCAACAGCTCCGGTCCGTACTGCACCCAGCGCCCGGACTCCTGCCACAGCTCACCCGGCTGTACCGAAGGCATGAAAATCTCGACCGCGCCGGCACGGTTCATCTCTTCACGCACAATGGCCTCGACCTTGCGCAATACCCGCACACCATAAGGCATCCAGGTGTAAAGACCGGCGGCAACCTTGCGGATCAGGCCGGCCCGCATCATCAGCTGGTGGCTAATCACCTCTGCATCGGCAGGCACCTCGCGCAGGGTGGAAATCGGAAACTGGGAAACACGCATCGACTGGTTATCCATTGGAAAAACAAAAACCGCAACACGGTGCGGTGGTTGTCGCCCATGATAACCGCTTGGCTCCCGTCTGTCAGCGTATCTGTCCCTGCCAACGCGCCCCGGTTCACCCTCCCGCCGCACCCTCATCAGTGCCTGCCGCAACACGGATGGTCAGGGGCGCATACGGCACATCCGCCTGCACCACCTCGACCAGCTGCGCCTTGAGCAGCTCCAGCACCGCCATCAAAGCCACCACCAGCCCGCGCCGCCCTTCGGTCAGATTGAACAGCTCGGAAAACGGCACCTGCGGGCGTACCTGCAGCACCCCCAGAATCCGGGTCATGCGCTCGCGGATGGAGAGGTGCTCACGCCGCACCTGATGGCTGGACAGCATGTCTGCCCGCTGCAAAAGCACCTGAAACGCCAGCAGCAGCTCGCGCAGTTCCAGCTGCGGCAGTGGCCTTGGCGGCAGGGGGAAATCCGCCGCCGGGCTGACCGGCCAGCAGTCCCGCTCCAGCCTGGGCAGCCCGTCCAGCAGCATGGCCGCCTGCTTGCACTGCTCGTATGCCTGCAGGCGGCGCACCAGCTCGGCCCGCGGGTCTTCCTCCTCCGCTTCCGTCACCTGACGCGGCAGCAGCAGGCGTGACTTGATCTCGGCCAGCATAGCGGACATGAGCAGGTACTCCGCCGCCAGATCCAGCCGCGTCGCCTTCATCATGTCCACATAAACCATGTACTGGGCGGTAATTTCAGCAATGGGAATGTCACAGATATCCAGATTCTGGCGCCGGATCAGATAGAGCAGCAAATCCAGTGGCCCCGCAAAAGCCTCCAGAATGACTTCCAGTGCCTCCGGCGGAATGTAAAGGTCTTCAGGGAGCGCCGAAACCGGCGCTCCCCGCACCACAGCCAGCGGGATTTCCTGCCGGCTTGCCGTCACGCCTGACAGTGCGCCACGCTCAGCATCCTCAGGGCGATCAGCGATGATGGGTGAAGCACATGGCTTCCAGCACATCATCCAGGGTCGCCCGCGCCACCTGACGGGCGGCTTCGGAACCCTGCTTGAGAATGGCACGCACCTTGCCAGGGTCCGCTTCCAGCTCGGCGGCCCGCTCCTGAATCGGCCTGAGTTCAGCCTGTACCGCCTCGATCACCGGACGCTTACAGTCAATGCAGCCAATACCGGCACGGCGGCAACCGTCACTGGCCCATTGCTGGACTTCTTCGGTACTGTAAATCTGGTGGAACTGCCACACCGGGCAGTTATCCGGATTGCCCGGATCATTGCGCCGTACCCGTGCCGGGTCTGTGGGCATGGTGCGAATCTTGCGTTCGACCTCCTCGGGTGAGTCACGCAGCGGAATGGTATTCCCATAGGATTTGGACATCTTCTGCCCATCCAGTCCCGGCATGCGCGATGCCCTGGTCAGCGCAGCCCGGGGCTCGGGCAGGATCACCTTGCCGGAGCCGTCCAGGTACCCGAACAGGCGCTCACGGTCACCGATGGAAATGTTCTGCTGTTCGGCCAGCAGGGCACGCGCCTTCTCCAGTGCTTCGGCATCGCCCTGCTCCTGATACTGACGCCGCAGTTCACGGTACAGCCGGGCGGTCTTTTTACCCATCTTGCCGGCAGCCTGCTCGGCACGGGCCTCAAAATCCGGCTCACGTCCGTACAGGTGATTGAAACGACGGGCAATCTCGCGCGTGATTTCAATGTGCGCCACCTGATCCTCACCCACCGGCACCAGATCGGCCTTGTACATCAGGATATCCGCCGACTGCAGCAGTGGATAGCCCAGGAAGCCATAGGTAGCCAGATCACGCTCACGCAGCTTGTCCTGCTGGTCCTTGTAGGTCGGTACCCGCTCCAGCCAGCTCAGGGGTGTCATCATCGACAGCAGCAGGTGCAGCTCGGCATGCTCGGGCACCATGGACTGCACAAAGATCGTCGCCGAGGCCGGATTAAGGCCGGAAGCCAGCCAGTCAATGGCCATTTCCGTCACATTCGCGGCAATCCCCTCCGGGGTTTCATAATGGGTGGTCAGGGCATGCCAGTCCGCCACGAAGAAAAAGCAGTCGTGGTTCATCTGCATGTCCACCCAGTTTTTCAGCACACCATGGTAATGCCCCAGATGCAGCCGCCCGGTCGGGCGCATGCCGGACAACACCCGCAGGTTCGGTGATGATTGGGTACTCACTTGATCACTCCCTTCAGATCCAGAACAGAAAAACGGTCTGCAAAACGTGAGCCAGCCCCTGCATCACCGGCCACAGAATCCGGCTCAGGACCCCGCTGGCCAGCAATGCCAGTACAATCAGAAAGCCGAACGGCTCCACCCGGCTCAACAGGCTGGCCGGCCCGGGTGGCAGCAGTCCGGTCAGTACCCGCCCGCCATCCAGTGGCGGAATCGGCAGCAGGTTGAAGACCATCAGCAGCAAGTTGACGATAATACCCACCTGGGCCATGGCCATGAAGCCCTGCCCGACCGGGGTATCATGCCCCAGCATGGCAAAAATCCCCAGCAGCAGGGTCCAGCCGCAGGCCATGAGCAGATTGGCCCCCGGCCCCGCAGCGGCCACCAGCATCATGTCCCGTCGTGGATGATGCAGGTTGCGGAAATTCACCGGCACCGGCTTGGCCCAGCCGAACAGGAATGGCGACCCCAGCAGCAGCAGGACCGCCGGAATCGCAATGGTGCCCACCGGGTCGACGTGCCGGATCGGATTCAGCGACAACCGCCCCAGCATTTCAGCCGTCTTGTCGCCCAGACGGCTGGCAACCCAGCCATGGGCCACCTCATGCAGGGTGATGGCGAACAGGACCGGAATGGCCCCCACCGCCAGGTTATAAATGAATGTCTGCAGATCAAAATTTTCAAACATGTGTCAATGCTCCACCAGCCAGTCCAGCGACCCTTTGCCTTCACGCAGTATTTCCGGGCGATCCCCCATCAGGTCCACCACCGTGGTTGGCTCATGCCCGCAGAAGCCACCATCAATGATCAGGTCCACCGCATGCTCCAGTTGCAGGCGGACTTCATACGGATCGGTCATGGGCAGCTCCTCACCCGGCATGATCAGGGTGCTGGACATCAGGGGTTCGTTCAGCGCCTGCAGAACCGCCTGGGTCACGATGTGATCGGGCACACGCAGGCCGATGGTCTTGCGGCGCGGATTCTGCAGCCGTCTGGGCACCTCCCGACTGGCCTTGAGGATAAAGGTATAAGGCCCCGGTGTCAGCATTTTCAGCAGCCGGTAGTTGATGTTGTCCACCACGGCATAACGGGCAATTTCCGACAGGTCACGGCATACCAGGGTGAAATTGTGCCGGTCATTCAAACGCCTTATGCGCTGAATGCGCTCCATGGCCCCCTTGTCGCCCAGTGAACAGCCGATGGCATAGCTGGAATCGGTCGGATAGACCACCACGCCTCCGCGGGCAATGATCTCGACCGCCTGCCGGACCAGTCGCCGCTGGGGATTATCGGGATGAATCTCGAAATACTGGCTCATGAGACCTGCGTCTTGAAAAAGAGGGGATTGTACAGCCTGGGAACCAGAAATACAGGTTATGCACCGGTTTTCAACCTCACGAAAGCAGGAGATAGTCGCCATCTGCGCGTTTCCTGTGCGATACTGCTCCCCCTGACGGGGATTGATACCGAATCCGTTCTCACCAGTTTTACGGACTAAAGAACCATGTTGTATGCCATTGTCGGCGAAGATGTCGAAGACAGCCTGAAACAGCGGCTGGCGGCACGTCCCGCCCATCTTGAGCGCCTGCAGCACCTGCGTGACCAGGGGCGCCTGGTGCTGGCCGGCCCGAATCCGGCCATTGACAGTGATGATCCGGGCAGCGCAGGATTCAGCGGCAGCATTATCATCGCTGCCTTCGGGTCTCTGGAAGAGGCCCGGACCTGGGCAGCTGCCGATCCCTATGTCGCCGCCGGCGTCTACCGGCAGGTAAGCGTAAAACCATTCAAAAAAGTATTACCATGAGGAACAAAAGCAATATGCGAACCAAAATCATCCCGACCGTGATCAGCAGCCTGCTTGGCGTCACCCTGACACTGGGTTCCGGCCTGCTGCTCGCCACTGAGGAACAGAAACCGGCTGAGAGTGCCAGCAGCATTGTCGCCATTGTCAATGGCGTCGACATTGATCGCAACACCCTGGAGGCGGTCCTGGAAATGGCCAAACGCTCGGGCAGCAATGCGCCGATTGACGAACGTGCCCTGCTGGATGACCTGATCCTGACTGAACTGGCACGTCAGGAAGCCAAAAAGTCCGGGCTGGCTGAACGTGATGATGTCAAGGCCAAGGTGGCCAACTTCGAGGACAAACTGATCCTGAACACCTGGATGCAGGAAAAGGCTGCGGCCCTGGACATATCCGACGAAGACCTGAAACAAGCCTATGATGCCCGCATCGCCGACATGCCCAAAACCGAATACAAGGCCCGCCACATCCTGGTCAAAAGCGAGGATGAAGCCAAAGCCATCATCGAAGCGCTGAAAGGTGGCAAGGATTTCACTGAACTGGCCAAGGAAAAATCCACCGGCCCCTCCGGCCCCATGGGCGGCGACCTGGGCTGGTTCAAGCCCCAGAGCATGGTGCAGCCCTTTGCCGAAGCCGTCATCGCCATGAAGCCCGGTGATGTCAGCAAGGAGCCGGTCCAGACCCAGTTCGGCTGGCACGTGATCAAGCTGGAGGAACAGCGCGATGTCAAACTGCCTGATCTGGAGACCATGAAACCGCAGTTGCGCCGCCAGCTGGAGCAGGACAAGATGCGTGAATACATGGACAAGCTCCAGGCTGAATCCGATGTCAAGATCCTGTTGACGGAAAAAACCGAACCGGCAGCGGAGGATGAAGGCAAGGATACCCCTGAAGAGGGCGGGGATTCCGCGCCCAAAACCGAATAATCCCCCTTCGGGTACGGAGGGATACCACGTGTTGGACCATCCAGGGATGGTCCGACCGGCGAGGAGCCGCACATGAAACCGGAATGGAAACAGTTTCTGACCAACCGGGGGGCAGAATTTGAAGCCGGGCACCTGCTGCACTTCGGCAATCCGGAGCGGGAACGCCGTATCCCGCCGCAGGGAGCCATTCTCTGTGACCTGTCCCATACCGGCCTGATCAGTGTCAATGGTGCCGACAGCCGTGATTTCCTGCAGGGTCAGCTCAGTAACGATATCAACCGGGTCAGCCCGCAACAGGCCCAGCTCAGCGCCTACAGCACCCCCAAGGGTCGCACCATCACCGAGTTCCAGATCATGGAGCGTCAGGGGACGCTCTACCTGTCTCTGGCACGTGACAACCTGGAAGCGGTACTCAAACGCCTGCGCCTGTACGTACTGCGTGCCAAAGTCACGCTCGAAGATGCCACCGAAAGCCTGGTGCATTTCGGGTATGCCGATCCACGGGGCGACCAGCGCCTTGCTGCAGCCATCGGCACCATCCCGGAGCAGGTGCTGGAGGTGGTGCAGCATGGTGACCTGACCCTCATCCGGCGTCCGGCCCCTGTGCCGCGCTTCGAGGTCTTCGGCGAGCTGGATGCGGCCTGCGACCTGTGGGAAAAACTGGGTGTGCATGCAGCCGGAGTCGGGGCCGGTGGCTGGAACCACTTCGAGATCGAGGCCGGCATTCCGCACCTCGACGCCGCCAGTACCGAAGCCTGGGTACCGCAGATGCTCAACCTGCACCGGATTGACGGCATCAGCTTCACCAAGGGCTGCTTTCCCGGCCAGGAAATCGTGGCACGCCTGCAGTACCTGGGTGACAACAAACGCCTGACCTACCGCCTGGGCATTGAGGGCTTTGAACTGCCACCGGTGGGTGCCGTCATCAGTGCCCCGGATGGCAGCGAGGCCGGCAGAATCCTGAACAGTGCCCGTAATCCGGATGGCGGGGTGGAAACCCTGGCAGTCCTGAAAATTGCAGCAGCCCGGGCAGGATTGCAGCTGGACGGGCGCAAGGTTGCCATCCTGCCCCTGCCCTATGCCCTGGAACAGCCGGCCTGAGTCCCGGATGCCGGTGCCTGCCCCGCCCGTGCCATGACCCTGCCCGACCTTTCTCCGGGTGACTGGCTGTCTCTGGCCTGGTTCCTCCTGTGCTGGTTCGGCTATGCCCGCTACTCCGGCCTACGCACCCGTGCGCATCAGCGTCCGCGCCTGCAGGATGCGCTGCAGGCCCATATCCTGCACTGGATCCGGATCATGCAGCAGCGTGACAACCGCATGGTGGATACGGCCGTGATTTCCAATATCGAGCGCAATGCCACCTTTCTGGCCTCCAGCTGCCTGTTGATCATTGCCGGACTGGTAACGGCACTGGGTGCCAGCGACAAGGCACTGAACCTGCTGGCTGACATGCCGTTCACGGCGCTGGTCACTCCGCACCGCTGGGATGTGGGGATCCTGCTGCTGCTGATCGCCTACATCTACGCCTTTTTCACCTTTACCTGGTGCATGCGCCAATGGGGTTTCGCCAGCTTTCTGGTGGGTGGCATCCCCTCCGGAGCAGATACCAGCCCGCCCCTGACAGCCGAACGTGAACGCCATATCGAAGCCCTGGCGCAAGTGGTATGGCTGGCCATCTACCATTTCAACAACGGCCTGCGCGCCTATTACTTCAGTATCGCCCTGCTGGCCTGGTTCATTCACCCATTGCTGTTCATGCTCGCCAGCACCTGGGTAGTGGCCGTCCTTTACCGGCGCGAATTCCATTCCCGCACCCTGAAAGCCCTGCTGCACGGCCTGCCTGAAACATCCTGACCATAAACCCGGCATTTGTTGCAGCGCACATTCACCTTCCTGTAACATCGCCTGACCTCCTAATGTCTGGAATCACCGCCATGTCCGAACCGATGCTGCAGCAGAATGCCCGCTCATCCGCCATCCTGCCGGAACCCATGCAACAGCTGGCACGCGGCATCGCCTCCACCATTCTGGAAGGCTTCAACCGCCATTTCAGCATTTTTCAGCAGATCACCTCCGGGGCCTACCAGCGCTTTGAAAGTGCGGACTGGCGTGCCGTGCATCGTGCCTCACGCGAACGTATCGTGCTGTATGACCTGCGCGTGGATGAAGCCATCAGTCTGGTCAAGGAGCTTTACCATATCAGCGAGCTGGACCCGGACCTGTGGCAGAACATCAAGCTCTGCTATGTACGCCTGCTGTCCTTCCACCGCCAGCCGGAACTGGCTGAAACCTTCTACAATTCGGTGTTCTGCCGCCAGTTTCACCGCCGCTACTACAACAACGATTACATTTTCCTGCGCAACGCCCTGTCCACCGATTACATCTCCTCGTCCAGCGCCGAGATGACCAGCTACAGCTGCTATTACCCGAACGAGGAGGGCCTGAAGGCATCCATCCGGCGCCTGATTCTGGAGCGGGGGTTCAGCCTGCCGTTCGAAGACCTGGAACGTGACCTGCGCCAGATACTCCACGTTGTCGCCCGGCGCTTTCCGGGCCGGGAAAAACGCTTCACCTACCTGAACTTCCAGCTCCAGGTCATCTGCCGCCCGTTCTTCCGCAACAAGGGGGCCTATATTGTCGGACGCTACATCAATGGCCGGGATGACGAAGGTTTCGCACTGCCGATCCTCAACAACGAAAAGGGTGAACTGTATGTCGACACCCTGCTGATCGGGGACAAGGCGCTTTCGGTGGTGTTCAGCTACTCCCAAGCCTACTTCATGATCCAGCATGAAGTCCCCTCCGCCATTGTAGCCTTCCTGCAGCGCATCCTGCCCGAACGCACACGCTCGGAACTTTACTCCGCCATCGGCTTCCACAAGCAGGGCAAATCGGATTTCTATCGCCACTTCCTGCATCACCTGAGCCACTCCGATGACAAACTGGTGATTGCACCTGGCATCCGCGGCATGGTGATGATGGTGTTCACCCTGCCCTCCTACCGTTTCGTGTTCAAGATCATCAAGGACCGGTTCGCCCCCCAGAAGGAGTTCACCCGCCAGCAGGTGGCAGAAAAATACCAGCTGGTCAAACGTCATGACCGGGTCGGACGCATGGCCGACACCCTGGAATACTCGGATGTGGCCCTGCCGGTGGACCGCTTCAGGCCGGAACTGCTGGAAGAACTGCAGGAAACCTGTGCCAGCAGCATCTCCTTCGATGATGACCTGATTATTTTCCGGCATATCTACATCGAGCGGCGCATGACCCCGCTCAACATTTATCTGGAAAAGGCCACTGATGCCCAGCTGGAACAGGCCATCATTGATTATGGCCATGCCATCCGGCAGCTGGCCGGTGCCAATATCTTCCCCGGCGACTTCCTGTACAAGAACTTCGGTGTCACCCAGCTCGGACGGATCGTGTTCTATGACTACGACGAAATTTCCTACATGACCGAGTGCAATTTCCGCAAGATTCCGCCGCCGACCCATCCGGAGGACATTTTCCGCTCCGAACCCTGGTACTCGGTGGCCCCGAACGATGTATTCCCGGAAGAGTTCAGCACCTTCCTGCTCACCAATCCGAAAATCCGCAAGGTTTTCATGCAGCATCACAAGCAGCTGCTGGATGCCGGCTACTGGCAGCAAAAACAGCAGAACATCCTGAACGGGGTTTACGAGGACATTTACCCCTATCCGGAGGTCATGCGCTTCCGGCGATAAGGTGCCAGTGCCGCCATGATGGCGGGCAGCTGCTTCCAGTAATCCAGATGGGACAGAGCCAGCGCATGGTTGATCAGGCGCTCATGCCCAAAGGCTAGCGGGTGCCGCCCCGCACAGCGCTCCAGATCGGGCTTGCAGGCCAGCACCATGTCCCGGCGTGAATAGCAGTTGATCAGGCTGCCGCTGATGCCGTCCAGCACCGTCGGCCAGTCCTGGTCACAGTCCACGGCAGCCCCCAGCAGAATCACGTCCTGTACCGGCAGGTAATAAGGCCGGATCTGCTGCTGTACCAGACTCTCGACCAGCACCCGTGCGCCCAGGGAATGCCCGATCAGGTTGATGCGGGTGAAACGGCGCTGCTCCTGCACGATCTTGTCGGCCACGCCCTGCCACAACGCCGCCCCCAGCTGGCCGGAGCGGTATTCATGCGCCTTGAAATAACGCCAGGCGGTGTACAGCAGGGCCGCGCTCATCAGCGGCCAGGAGCGACTGGCCACTGACGACTGCATGACCGTACTGGATGTGGCGGTTTTCAGGGCATCACGAACCGAACCGGAATCCCAGAGAATCAGCCAGTTGCTGGTATCAGCAAAAACCGGATGGGTGCGCAGGGTGTGAGTCAGGCGCTGCTGCCCCTGTGCATCGGGAGCGGCAAAGAAACCGTGAATGAAAATGTTCAGGGTGTCATGACCGGCATCCGAGCATTCGAGAATGCGGAATGCCGGTGCCTAGTTTTCCAGTACCCTGGTACCCGTCACCGTCGGCATGCTGCTTCAGGCACCGCCGGCAACGATGCCCTCAGGCATCTCCCCGGCCTTCCAGCAGGGGTGCCAGTTCGTGCAGGGCACGCCGGTAGACCCGGCGCTTGAAAAACACCACCCGCCGGGCCGGCATCCAGTAATCCACCCATTCCCAGTGATCAAACTCCGGTTTCGGGGAGGCCCGGAGGTTCACCTCCTGATCCCTGCATTTCATGCGCAGTAAAAACCAGCGCTGCTTCTGGCCGATGCAAAGCGGCCTTGAACGCCGGCGTATCATGTAATGGGGTATCCGGTACCGCAACCAGCCACGGGTGTGGCCGACAATCTCGACCTGGGCCCTGTTCAAACCGGTTTCTTCGAACAGTTCACGGTACATGGCTTCCGTCGGTGTTTCGCCACTGTCGATACCGCCCTGTGGAAACTGCCAGGAATCCTGACCCAGGCGCCTTCCCCAGAACACTTTACCGTCGCAATTGCAGAGGATGATGCCAACATTGGCGCGGAATCCTTCCTCGTCTATCACAATTGCTCTCCATCATCAGGTATGCCTGCGATTTTTCCACAATCATTAGGATTCAGCAATTTTATCAGCGTAGAATGCGCGAATTTCGTCAATAACACACCCTTAGCACAGGAGAAACGGCATGACCCTGGCCTTGTTTGACCTTGACCATACCCTGCTCAGCGCGGACAGTGACTACAACTGGGGCCAGTTTCTGGTCAGACACGGACGGGTGGATGCCGACCGGTATGCAGAAGCCAACCACAACTTCTACCAGCAGTACCAGGCCGGTACCCTCGACATCCATGAATACTTCGCCTTCAGCATGCGTGTCGTCAGCGAGCAGGACATGGCCACCGCCCATGCCTGGCACCGCGACTACATGCAGGAATTCGTGCTGCCCTATCTCGGCCAGCCGGCCCGGGAGCTGGTGGAAAAACACCGCGCCCTCGGCCATACCCTGGTCATCATCACCGCCACCAACCGCTTTGTCACCGCCCCGATTGCCGCCGAATTCGGGGTTGACAACCTGCTGTCCATCGAGCCCGTGATCGAAAACGGGCGTTATACCAACCGCATTGACGGGGTGCCAAGCTTTCGTGAGGGCAAGGTCATCCGCCTGCAGCAATGGCTCACCGACCGCGATGAAACCCTGGCAGGCAGCTGGTTCTACAGCGACTCCCACAATGACCTGCCGCTGCTGGAGCTGGTGGAGCATCCGGTCGCGGTCGACCCGGATGAGCGGTTGCGGGCCCGGGCCGAACAGGAAGGCTGGCCCATTATCAGCCTGAACGCCTGGCTTCAAGCAACGCCCCCAGCACCTGCTGCGCCAGCGCCATGAATTCGTGCGCATGCAGCTGCAGCGGGCATTCCTGCTGCCCCCGGTACAGCAGGGCGTACTCCGCCTTGCTGCCCTCACCGGCATGAAAATCGTTACCGTACCACGCCTGTTCTGCATCTTTCAGTAATGGCGTTATTGGCGCTGCCGATGCCTTTCCTCCCTTGTCGAGCATGGCCCAGGCGGATTTGGGAAAAAACGGTAACGGGTATTGCAGCCCCTGCCAATAACGTTCAAACAGGCCTTTCAGCTGCGCTTCAGCATCCGCCACCGGTGCCAACACCCAGGACTCATCAGGGGTGAGTATAAACGTGCAGCGTGCCTGACCTTCAGGCAGCTCATGGCAGGCATTCAGGGCCAGATGGGTGATCCACACCTCCAGCCACTGCCACACTCCCACATGCCCGAACCAGACCTGCCAGCGCCCCTGCGGTGTCAGGTGGTCAAGCACGCCATGCAGGCCGGCATCCTGCCACTCCAGCTGAAACCGTCGTGACTGCCAGCCCGTATCCGTATCGGCAAGCTGCGCCATCACCCGTGCCACCACCGCCAGCTCACGCTCAAACACCAGCTCCCCCGGACGCCCGTGCGGCAGCAATCCCTGCGCCCGCAACAGCGCCAGAAAACCATCAGCTTCCCCGCCCTGCCGGAACCACTCCAGTCCCTGCCGCCCCAGCTCGCTGTCCACAAAAACCTCCAGCATGAATGGCTCACGCCCCGGCAGTTCATCATCCGGCTCGTACAGGTCCAGTCCCAGCCGCTGGCGCAGGAAGGTGGCCGCCGGCTTGCGGAAAAACCCGATCAGCTCGGTCAGGGACGGATAACGCCAGCCTGCCTCCGGCGCCGGCAAGGGTGCTGTGACATTCCAGAACGGCTGCGGCTGCCGCTGCGCGGCTGCCTGCCACAGCGGCGGGGCATAGCTGAACAGCTGCGGGTCGGTATTGCTGTAATAACGCGGGCTGAAGGCCTGCAGTGGATGGCGGGTCACTACCTGCCGCTCCTGCAGACCGAAGCGCTGCTCCAGATAGTCGAGCAGTTCACCCACCAGTACCGAGGGCATGATGCGGCTGTCATCCTGCACACTCTGGCCCACGTAGCTGATGTAAAAACGGTCCCGGGCCGAGAGCAGGCTTTCCAGAAACAGGTAACGATCCTCATCCCGGCGCGAGCGATCACCCTTGCGGTATGGATCCCGTACCAGCCGGTCAAAGCTCAGGCGCGTCTCCTGACGCGGGAAACCGCCATCCTGCATCCCCAGCAGGGCCACCAGCCGGAAGGGCACGCTGCGCATCGGCATCAGGGTACAGAAGGTGATGCCATAACCCAGAAAGCCGTCAGCCTGATTGCCCTGCTCCAGCTGCCCCAGCAGGGCATCCCGGAACACCCCGAAACCGATCTTGCGCGTGAACAGCGCTTCCTGCGCCCCTTCCAGCAGGCTTTCCAGTGCCCGGCTCACACCTGCAAGCTCGGCATCCTCCCCAAACAGCTGGTGCAGCCGCCGTAACAGCCGCTCCCCCCACTGCGTCAGGGTCAGACTGCGTTGCCGCCAGCGTGCCAGTGCAAACAGCGTGTGCACACACTGCAGAAAACGCTCCAGCACCAGCACCTGACTCCCCTCCAGCGCATCAAAGGGCAGCACCTCACCGAACAGCGCCTCCCCCGGCAGGGTATAGCCCAGCAGCAGCCGGTCCAGTCCATACAGCCAGGTATGTTCAAAGGTTGTCTGGCGGGCGAACTGCCGGCGGAATTCCGCATCCACCCCCCAGCGCACCTGCACGGCCCGCACCCACTCACGGCACTGCTGCACCTGCTCCTCATCCAGCCGGAAGCGGGTGCGGATTTCCGGGTAATCCAGCAGCGCAAATACGCTTTCCGCCTCAAAGCGCCCCTGCGGCAGGGCCAGCAGCTGACGCGTGGCGGCCACCAGATTGCGGTCACCCGGATAACGCTGGTCGGCGATGCTGAACGGCAGTTCCGGTGCTCCCCCACCGAATACGGTCTCAATCAGGGGCGCATACGTTTCGATCTCGGGCGACATGACCACAATATCGGCCGGGGTCAGGCTAGCGTCCGCCTCCAGTACCGCCAGCAGCTGGTCATGCAGCACCTCGACTTCGCGCATCGGAGAGTGGCAGGCGTGGATGTGCAGGGAACTGTCTGCTCCGCCCCCACCCCTTCTCTCACCGGGAGGCAAGGGTGCAGGAACTGCGGGCAGCAGCAGGGACTGGCGCTCACCGGCCAGGTTCAGGATGTCCTGCTGGATACAGTGCAGCACGGTATCATGGCCGGGATCGACAAAGCGTTCGCTCTCCTGCGGGTAGGGCTCGGCATTGCGCAGGTTTTCGATGAAATCCCGCCCCTGCCGGCCCCAGGACGCCAGCAGCGGGTTGCCCACCGTCACATAGGGTTGTGCTTCCGGTGCGAAACGGATACGGCGCTTTTCTGATTCAATGTCCCCCCAGTATTCATCCGAGGGGTTCATGATGAAGAAATGCACATCCCGATACTGTGCCACCTGATTCACCAGCGCGATATAGGCCGGTGACAGGGCCGGCACCGAGAAGAAGCAGATACGCTCAGGCAGCCCGTCAGCATGTCCCTCCTCCAGCGCCCGCATGAAACGCTGGTGCAGGTTCACCGAATGCAGCAGTCGCTGCCCGCCCACCACCTGCTGCCAGAGCTGCGCCTGCCAGTCGGTTGTCACCCCTTCCTGCTCCCAGCGCTGGATCCAGTCCGGGCGAAAAAACAGGTAGCTGTCATACACCCGTGCCAGCTGCTGCGCCAGCTGCCAGGCATTGCCCTCCTGCCCCTCACCCAGATAATGTCCAAGACTCCCCCGCCAGCGCTCCGGATGCGTCAGAAACGCCTGCAGCAGACGCCAGCGCAGCAGCTTCGGCGAGCACGGGTCGCGCCGGGGAACCGCCTCCCCAAGCACGGCCCGCATCAATTCCCATACAATTTCTGCTGGAAAAAGAAACGCCAGATTGGCGGCAATACCCTGCTGCCGTGCCAGCTGCAACGACAGCCAGCGCCCCATGCCGGCGTTCTGCACCACCACTTTCTCCGCTGCAAACGGTGGCAAAGGATCGGCCTGCGTCAGCCCGGCAAACAGGTCGGACAGGTGTTCGAGGCGGTTGCTGTGGTGGAGGTGGAGCAATTGATGTAAACTACCGATCTAACTGATAAACTGATACACTATTAAGCTACAACAGAAAAGTAAGTACTCATGCGAAAGTTATCCGTAGCGATGCTCTTGTGGGCTAATCATAGCCATCGTTGGCCTTGATGACTACCCCATGAAATCCATAAGCCCCCTGACCCCGGAAGAACAGCAGACATTGGAAGAAGCGCACCGCAACCATCCCAGCCACCGTGTCCGGCAACGGGCTTGGTGCCTGCTCCTGAGCAACCGGGGCTATTTGGTGGCCCGCCTGCGTGAATTGTTTGAGGTTCGCCACGAAACGGTCAGCGCCTGGTTTGAAAGTTGGGAAGCACAGGGAATAGTCGGGCTGTTTGATAAACCCCACAGTGGTCGGCCAGCAACATTCCTCCCCGGTGAACAGGAGAAGTTCATTCAGTATGTAGATGAAAACCCCCATCAGGTCAAGGTGGCGGAGGCACGCATCCAGGCGGAAACCGGCAAGACGGCAAGACGGCAAGACGGCAAGACGGCAAGACGGCAAGCCATGATGCC
>JAGRJD010000071.1:0-5982 GCA_020442915.1 Thiothrix sp.
TTTCACTGCGATTCCCCTTTAAATTATGCAACCTTGCATCTCTAGTTCATCCCCTGAGTTTGCCTGAGCCCTGTTTTTATGTATTCTGGATGAATAGCGACTATTGGTAATTCTTAGTTATTCAGACTATATAGCAGTGCCTGTGTGCACGCAATTGTTCCCGACAAGCCCACAGGCCCCTGAAAAAACAGGCAACCTGCAGGTCTATTGTCACAAGCGCCAATTAATTTGTGCTGAATTCACCTTGGAAAACAAACTCAAAGGTAGTCACGGATCAATGCTTCCGCGATCTGCACACTATTCAACGCCGCGCCTTTTCGGACATTATCGGAAACAATCCATAGGTTTAGGCCAGACTGGTGAGAAATGTCCTCACGTATCCTGCCAACAAATACCGGGTCCCTGCCGGATGCTTCAGTCACTGCGGTCGGATAACCGCCACCAACGGGTTCATCCATCACAACCACACCGGGGGCCCTGCGCAGCAGCTCTCTTGCTTCAGTCGCTGTCAGCTTCCTTTCAGTTTCAATGTGAACGGCCTCAGAATGACCGTAGAAGACCGGAATGCGTACGGCAGTCGGATTGACCTGAATTTCAGGCGCCTCCATGATCTTGCGCGTTTCCCAAACCATCTTCATCTCTTCCTTGGTGTAACCGTTTTCCAGGAATACATCAATGTGCGGCAGGGCATTGAAAGCAATCTGCTTGGGGTAGACACTGGCCTCAACCGGCCTGCCATTGAGCAGGGCGGCAGTCTGACCTGCCAGCTCTTCAATCGCCTCCTTGCCAGTGCCGGATACCGCCTGATAGGTGGCCACATTGATGCGGGTGATCCTAGCTGCGTCATGCAACGGCTTCAAGGCTACAAGCATCTGAATGGTAGAACAATTCGGATTAGCGATGATGTTGCGGTTTTTATAGGCGGCTATGGCCTGTGGATTCACTTCCGGTACGACCAGCGGAATATCGTCATCGTAACGAAACTGGGAGGTATTATCGATGACGACACAACCGGCCGCACCGGCAATCGGCGCATAGACCCTGGAAACGGATGCTCCCGGTGAAAACAGGCCGATCTGAACCTTTGAAAAATCAAAGGTCGCCAGGTCTTCAACAATCAGGGTCTTGCGCCCGAATTCCACTGATTTTCCGACAGAGCGCTCACTGGCAAGCGCATAAACCCTGCCGACCGGAAAATCACGTTCGGCAAGAATGGACAGCATGGTTTCCCCCACTGCCCCGGTGGCCCCTGCCACGGCCACGTCATAGGTTCTGGACATCTTGATTCAAACCTTATGTCTTCGGATATTGTGAAACACCCTGAAAATCAGGCAAACAGCCAGGGAGCCGCTTCCCGGTGCCGCACCTCGAACGCACGGATTTCATCCGCATGCTGCAGGGTCAGCCCGATGTCATCCAGGCCATTGAGCAGGCAGTAACGCCGAAACTCATCCACCTCAAAGGCAAAAACATCACCTGCCGGGGTGCGTACCTGCTGCTGCTCCAGATCAACGGTCAGCTGATAACCGCTACCGGCCTCCACTTCACGAAACAGCTGCTCAATGATGCCGGCTGGCAGCGTCAGTGGCAGCAGGCCGTTCTTGAAACTGTTATTGAAGAAAATATCTGCAAAGCTCGGGGCGATCACGACCCGGAAGCCATAATCTGTCAAGGCCCAGACCGCATGCTCACGTGAAGAGCCACAGCCGAAATTTTCACGCGCCAGCAGTATGGAACTGTCTGCATAGCGTGGCTGGTTCAGGACGAAACCGGCCCTGCGTGGACGCTGACTGTGATCCATGCCGGGTTCACCGGGGGTTTCATAACGCCATTCATCAAACAGGGCCGGACCAAAGCCGGTACGCTGAATGGACTTCAGGTACTGCTTGGGAATAATGGCATCGGTATCGACATTGGCACGGTCAATCGGTGCCACAATGCCGCTGTGTACGGTAAACTTTTCCATGCTGCTGCTCCTTACATCTCGCGCACATCGACAAAATGACCGGCAATCGCGGCGGCGGCGGCCATGGCCGGACTGACCAGATGGGTACGTCCGCCAGCCCCCTGGCGCCCCTCGAAGTTGCGGTTCGAGGTTGAGGCACAACGCTCACCCGGCGCCAGGCGGTCGGCATTCATCGCCAGACACATGGAACAGCCCGGCTCGCGCCACTCAAAACCGGCAGCCAGAAATACCTGGTCCAGCCCTTCCTGCTCAGCCTGCTGCTTCACCAGACCGGAGCCGGGTACCACCATGGCCAGCTTGACACTGTCGGCCACCCTGCGTCCCTTGACCACATCGGCGGCAGCGCGGATGTCCTCAATGCGCGAGTTGGTGCAGGAGCCGATGAACACCTTGTCCACGGCAATCGCACGAATCGGGGTATTGGCATCCAGCCCCATGTATTTGAGGGCATTGCGGATGCCGCCGGCACGGGTGGTATCTTTCTCCTGCGCCGGGTCCGGTGTCCTGCCATCCACAGCCACCACCATTTCGGGCGAGGTACCCCAGGTGACCTGCGGCTGAATACTGGCGGCATCCAGATTGATTTCGGCATCAAAGGCGGCATCCGGATCAGAATGCAGCTCCCCCCAGGCCTTGACCGCCCGCTCCCAGTCCGCACCTTTGGGGGCATACGGACGACCGCGCATGTATTCGATGGTTTTATCATCCACTGCAATCATGCCGGCCCGTGCACCGGCTTCAATCGCCATATTGCATACCGTCATGCGCCCTTCAACCGACAGATCGCGGATAGCTTCTCCGGCAAACTCGACCGCATAACCCGTGCCACCTGCCGTACCGATCCTGCCGATAATGGCCAGCACGATGTCTTTGGCGGTGATGCCCCTGCCCACCTTGCCATTGACATTGATGCGCATGTTTTTCATCTTTTTCTGGATCAGGCACTGGGTGGCCATGACATGCTCGACCTCGGAGGTGCCGATGCCGTGTGCCAGTGCGCCGAAAGCCCCGTGCGTGGACGTATGGGAGTCGCCACAGACCACCGTCATCCCCGGCAGGGTAGCCCCCTGCTCCGGCCCGATCACATGTACCACCCCCTGACGGATATCGCCGAGACGGAACTCGGTAATGCCCAGTGCCTGGCAGTTGGCATCCAGGGTCTCCACCTGCAGGCGCGAAACGGGATCGCTGATGCCATTGGCCTGCCCGACTGTCGGCACGTTGTGATCCGGCACCGCCACCAGCGAACTGACACGCCAGGGCTTGCGTCCAGCCATTTTCAACCCTTCGAATGCTTGGGGCGAGGTCACTTCATGCACCAGATGTCGATCAATGTAAAGCAGCGCCGTACCATCCGGCTCCTGTCGCACCACATGGGCATCCCATAACTTGTCGTAAAGCGTTTTTCCCATCACACCTACCTCGTTGAATCAAAGCGATTGCCCAGAATAACATTCACTTATCAATAAATTAAATTCATAATTTTCATGACTTGCATTCCCGTCTAGAATGCAAAGCCTGTCTCCCAGCGTACTTTCATCACCCAATGGACCTGCAAACCATCACCGCTTTCATTGAAGTGGCACACCACAAATCCTTTTCACTGGCGGCAGAAACCCTGTTCATCACCCAGCCTGCCATCAGTAAACGCATCACGGCACTGGAAACCAGTCTCGGCGTGCGCCTGTTCAACCGTATCGGACGCCGGGTCAGCCTGACCGAAGCCGGACGTGCACTGCTGCCACGCATGCAGGCACTGCGCACCGAAATCGAGGATATCCGCCGTTTCGCCTCCAACCTGTCCGGTGGTATCAACGGTCTGTTGACCATGGGCACCAGCCACCACATCGGCCTGCACCGCCTGCCGGCAGTGCTGCAGTCCTTCAAGGCACATTACCCGGATGTACAGCTGGATATCCACTTCGAAGATTCAGAGCAGGCCTGCCACGCCATTGAGCGCGGTGATCTGGAACTTGCGGTCGTCACCCTGCCGGAACGTGCGCCACCACAGCTTGAAGTGCGCCCCCTCTGGATTGACCATCTGCATCTCGTTGCCAGTACCCGGCACCCGCTGGCACAAATGCTGCCGATCGACCTCGGCACCCTGATGCGTTTTCCCTGTATCCTGCCCAGCCGCGATACCTACACTTTCCATATCCTGCAACGCTCACTGGAGCCACTCGGCCTCAAACCAGAGGTCCAGATGAGCACCAACTACCTGGAAACACTGAAAATGCTGGTCAGTTCCGGCTTCGGCTGGTCTTTGCTTCCGCATACCATGCTGGATGACAGCATGGTGGTCCTGGAGACCCCCCTGAAGCTGCAGCGCCGGCTCGGGAGCGTTATTCATACCCGACGTACCCTTTCCAATGCAGCAAAGGCCATGCTGCACACCCTGGAACAGTTTGCCGACACCCTGACCGCCTCCAAGGAACCCCCTTTATGGATACCAGCCAGCAGACCCTGAACAAGTACCAGCGCATTTATCAGGTCGTGTGCCTGATTCCCCCCGGGCAGGTTGCCACTTATGGCGATATTGCACGCTTTGCCAATCTGCCCCGGCACGCACGTCTGGTCGGCTATGCCCTGCATGCACTGCCGGAAAACAGCGATGTGCCCTGGCAGCGGGTCATCAATCATCAGGGCAGAATCAGTCTGGGGCGGCTGTATCCGGAGGGGGAACAGCGTCAGCGGGCAGCCCTGGAAGCCGAAGGGGTCGTCTTCGGAGAGAATGGGCGGGTAAACCTGAAGCGCTATCGCTGGCAGCCGGACCCGTTCCTGCTGGATGCATTTTTCAACCCGCCACATCCTGGCCCCGAGCAAAGCACATGACACCCAACGAAAAAGGCTCCCGCAGGAGCCTTTTTCAGACAGAACGGGCCTGACTTACATCATGCCGCCCATGCCGCCCATGCCATCCATACCTGCCGGTGGCATCGGCGCTTCCGTCTTCGGAATTTCGGCCACCATGGCTTCGGTCGTGATGATCAGACCGGCAACAGAAGCCGCATTTTGCAGCGCAGTACGGGTGACTTTGGTCGGGTCCAGAATACCCATTTCGATCATGTCACCGTACTCGGAGGTACGGGCGTTATAGCCGAAGCTGCCGCTGTTTTCCTTGATACGGTTAAGAATGACTGAAGACTCGTCACCGGCATTGGCACAAATCTGACGCAGCGGTTCTTCCATGGCGCGACGGGCAATGGCAATCCCCATGTCCTGATCGTGGTTCTCGCCTTTGAGGTTTTCCAGTGCCGACAGGGCACGAATCAGGGCCACACCACCACCGGGAACCACACCCTCTTCCACCGCCGCACGGGTCGCATGCAGGGCATCTTCAACACGGGCCTTCTTCTCTTTCATTTCCACTTCAGTAGCAGCACCGACCTTGATCACGGCCACACCGCCAGCCAGCTTGGCCACACGCTCCTGCAGTTTTTCGCGGTCATAATCGGAAGTGGTGGTTTCAACCTGGGCACGAATCTGGTCGACACGGGCCTTGATGTCATCGGCAGAACCGGCGCCATCAATCAGGGTGGTGTCTTCCTTGGTGATGACAATGCGCTTGGCACGGCCCAGATCATCCAGGGTGACACCATCCAGGCTCAGACCGACTTCCTCGGAAATGACCGTACCACCGGTCAGGATGGCGATATCCTGCAGCATGGCCTTGCGACGATCACCGAAGCCCGGTGCCTTGACAGCAGCAACCTTGACGATACCGCGCATGTTGTTGACCACCAGTGTTGCCAGCGCTTCGCCTTCGATGTCTTCCGCAACGATCAGCAGCGGCTTGCCTGCTTTGGCAACACCTTCCAGAGCCGGCAGCAGCTCACGGATATTGGAGATTTTCTTGTCATGCAGCAGGATGAAGGTGTCTTCCAGCTCGGTAGACATGTTCTGCTGGTTATTGACAAAGTAAGGGGACAGGTAGCCACGGTCAAACTGCATGCCTTCAACAACAGCCAGTTCGTTTTCCAGTGAGTTGCCTTCCTCAACGGTGATCACGCCTTCCT
>JAGRJD010000071.1:6143-13007 GCA_020442915.1 Thiothrix sp.
CCATCGGGTTCATGCCGGCAGCAACCGACTTCATGCCTTCGCGCACAATGGCCTGAGCCAGAACGGTGGCAGTGGTGGTACCATCACCGGCCGCATCAGAGGTCTTGCTGGAGACTTCCTTGACCAGCTGGGCACCCATGTTTTCGAACTTGTCTTCCAGCTCGATTTCCTTGGCAACGGATACGCCGTCCTTGGTAACAGTCGGGGCACCGAATGACTTTTCCAGCACCACATTGCGACCCTTGGGCCCCAGGGTTACACGCACGGCATTGGCCAGAACGTTTACACCACGCACCATGCGGGAACGTGCATCATCACCGAAACGTACTTCTTTAGCACTCATTACTCTTAATCCTCTTCTGTTACTCTGCAATAACGGCCAGAATGTCTTCTTCACGCATGATCAGGACTTCCTTGCCATCCACCTTGACGGCAGTGCCTGCATACTTGCCAAACAGGATCTGGTCGCCCACCTTGACCTGCAGCGCCACACGCTCGTTATCGTCACCCACCTTGCCCGGGCCAACGGCCAGAACTTCACCACGATCCGGCTTTTCTGCCGCATTGTCGGGGATGATGATGCCACCTGCGGTTTTCTTTTCCTCTTCCATCCGGCGCACGACCACACGGTCATTCAAAGGACGAATATTCATGCTTAAACTCCTCAAGCTAAATTTGACAAGGACGCATTAAAAATCGACGGGTACTGCCCGGCAGCTGCCTGCTAGCACTCACCCTTGATGAGTGCTAATAATAAGGGCGACCTCTTCAATGTCAAGAGCGGACTTTTGAAAAAAATCATTGCAGCCTGACCGACAGCCTCTGCCGGGGCAGCGGGCGGGTGGACACCCGATGAAGGAGCACCGGATGGCGGGCGTAACAGAAAACCTACTCTTTGCGGGTATACTCGCCTTCCATGACCTTGCCATTGTCATCCCGGCCCGGCCCGCTGCCCGGCTGATAACGAAAGCCGGTACTGCCGGAAGCCACTGAAGCGGATGATAAAACACGCATCTGGAAACGGCTGGACAAACCCTTGATAATCCAGGCACGGGTGAAGGGAATCAGGCATAGGAAACCAATGGTATCGGTCACAAAACCGGGCGTCATCAGCAGCAGCCCACCCACCACCAGAATCAGCCCCTCCAGCAGGGCGGTCGCCGGCATTTCGCCCTGAGCCATGGCCCGCTGGAACTTGACAAAAGTGGACAGACCCTGCTGGCGTAACAGGAATGCACCCAGTACGGCGGTGAACACCACCAGCATGATGGTCGGGAAAGCCCCGATGACCTGCCCGACCTGGACCAGAAAGTAGATTTCCACCAGCGGAACAACAAAAAACAACAGGGCAAAAACAGGGAATGTGCGCAAAGCGGGAGCCTCTTCAGGGGTGACAAACAGGACCCCTGAAGATAACGTCTTACGCAGTCATTGTTCAAGAACCCTGATTTGTCATTGTGCCTATATGATCAATGCCCTGCTCGCACAGGTGCATGAACGGGAAAGGCTTGCCACAATGATAACCTTGGGCGAAATCGACCCCGATTTCATGCAGGGAAGCCAGCGTCTGCTCATCCTCGACCAGCTCGGCAATGGTCAGCAGCTGCATCACCTGACCAACCTCGTGCACGGCCTTTACCATGGCGGCATCAACGGCATTGGACACCAGATTATGCACGAAATTACCATCAATCTTGAGATAGCTCAGAGGCAGGTCCCGAACGTAATTAAGGGATGAGAAACCGCTGCCGAAATCATCCAGCACCAGATGACAGCCCAGCTCAAACAGGGATTTCATCAAACGCCGGGTCTGCATGAAATTGGAGATGGCCACCGACTCGGCAATCTCGAAGCACAAAATCGAGGGGTCGACCCCGAACTCCCGGATCGTGGCATCAATGTAGGCATAAAGGTCCGGGTCCTGTACCGCCTGCGCTGACAGATTCACCATCAGGCGTGGTGTCAGCCCCGACTTGCCGGACAGACTGTTTTCGGACAGCAGCTCCACCACCTTGCGGATGATCCAACGATCAATACGCCCCATCATGTCCAGCCGGTCCGCAGCTGGCAGAAAGCTGCCCGGACTCAGCAGGTGCCGGCGGAACGGAAGCCGCAACAGAATCTCATAATGCGAATAAAGCTGACGACGGTGCTCCTGCAAGGGCACGATAGGCTGAACAAACAGGATGAAACGTCCTTCATCCATGGCTTTTTCCAGTAATTTGCCCCAATCGGTATGGCGCTGCTCCGAATGATAACTCTCGTCCGAACTGATATGCACAAAGGTCTGGTTCCGCCCCAGAGCCTTGGCCGTATAGCAGGCCTTGTCGGCGTTGGCAAACAGCATTTTCACCGACAGCTCCGAGTCCGGCACAAACTCGATCAGGCCGATACTGGTTGTGACATTGAAGACCTTGCCCTCCCAGCTGAAACGGTGGTTGCGGATTTCCAGCAGCACGGAATCCATGATCTTGCGCGCCTTGTCGACCGGGCAGCCTTCCAGCAGAATGGCAAACTCGTCACCGCCCAGGCGCGCCACCTTGTCCGCCTTGCGTACCGCACGCTGGAAAATCTGGGCAATCTGCTTGAGCAGCTCATCCCCGGCCTGATGCCCGCAGGTGTCATTCACCACCTTGAAATTATCAAGATCAATGGTAGCCAGTACATTGGCACGCAGAACCCCGGAGTCATCATGAGCGACCTGCTCCAGATAATCCTCAAAGCTGCGTCGGTTCATCAGACCGGTCAGGGCATCATGGGCTGCCTGCTGATAAAGTCTGTTTATGACTTTGCGATCAGCGGTCACATCCCGGAAGATGAAAACCAGCCCACGCTCGTTGTCTTCAATGCAGGTCGTATGCAGCTCGACGAAACAGGGCTCTCCGTTTCTCGGCAACAGCTTGACCTGCCCGAACTGCAGCAGGTGCTGAGGATGGGCCTTGTGTAACTCCATGACCCGCTGGACCAGTGGCTTGCCCTTGGCATCCTCCAGGTTCAGGATTTTCTCCACCGGCTCGCCAATCCCCTTTTCGGCTTCCAGACCGATCATGCACTTGGCATGGCCATTCAGATACAGTATCCGTCCCTGTGGATTGACCGTCAGCACCCCCCCCGCCAATGCCTCCAGAATCGAGTCAGCAGTACTTTCCTCATGCAGCACGGAGAGCGGAGCTGCAGATGGCTCGATCCCTGAGGGCTTGCGCAGGGCCGGACTGAAGCTCATGGATAATACCGGCGATAACAGCAGCAGGAGCAGGAGCAGCAACCCTCCGGCGACAACAGGCCAGCCGGCGGCTTCTCCCATAAAATATTGCCATCCCCCCAGAACCAGACCCAGCATCAGGGGTAAAAAGCGCAACAGGCTTGCAAATGATTGCATTGTGGCTCCACGCCTCATGTTGTTATTATTTTATTTTATTGATTCAACAACTATAGCGCCTCCCGGACTTCCCCGCCACACCGCTTGTCTGATGTCCTCACAGACAAAACCCTGCCCCGGACGGCGGGTCAGTCAACACGACACAGCATCCACTCCCGACTCGTTCCGCACTGAAAATCAAACAGACACGAAACCAGTACGGAATCAGGCTGACAATAATTCAGTACCATGGAAACCATGCTTTCATACTCTTTGTTGACAAGTCAACAAATCAATCAGTTACAGATTCCCTGATGCACGAAACACAAGATAAGTCGCTCTTCTGAATCGGACCGGTGAATCAGGTCAGTGAATCAGACCCGGTCGACACCTGATCATCCGGCAGCACGCTTTTTTGCGCATCAGGATGAAAAACCTCATCAAAAAAGGTAAGGTGGAGGGTCAAATAACAAAAAACTATTTAATGATACTTGACAATAAAACGCCGGATATTATATTAATTACTCGATTTTATTTTAAAATCGAGAGAGACAAGAGAGAATGGCAAGTATAAACCTAGAGGAATTAACTGTTGCCGA
The DNA here is from genome assembly GCA_020442915.1 of Thiothrix sp. Taxonomy (GTDB): domain Bacteria; phylum Pseudomonadota; class Gammaproteobacteria; order Thiotrichales; family Thiotrichaceae; genus Thiolinea. Next base: position 10,101 of record JAGRJD010000071.1, read on the forward strand.
GCTGGATCGCTTGAAAAACAGTATTGATAGTGCAATTGTCAACCGACGTCAGTCCGAACTGATGAACATTCGACGTCAGGTTGATGAAATTGTAGGCACATCCGGCTTTTCACTGCAGGAGATTCTTGACGCAAGACCGGCAAGGAAACCGGTGGAACCCAAATATCAAAACCCTGACAACCTGGATGAGACCTGGACAGGTCGCGGGCGACGCCCACGGTGGGTTGAAAGCTGCATCAAGTCAGGCAAAACCCTCGAAGAGCTGGCAATCTGATCATCTTCCGAGCCGATGATTGCATCCTGTATAACGGTTCCTGTAACCGTTATACAGCCACAGCCCAACCGGCTCTCCAACACCCCCGATAGCAGCTCACCAGCAACTTTTGCGGTTGTCTCTGAATTGCACTACCATTAGCGAATTTCGCTGCTGTTGGAGAGCGACCCACAGAATGCAAAGACTGCTCCCCCTTCTCTTGTGGCTGGTGCTGGGCACTACCGCTGGTAACACTTTTGCACTCAATCAGGAGTCTCTCCTCCTCCCTGACCAGGCCTTCACATTCCAGGCCCATCCAGACACTCAAAACAAGATAGTCATTGAATGGGATATTGCAGCGGGCTATTACCTTTACCGCAAACAGTTTCAGTTCAGCGAAGACTCCCCGGACTTCACCCTCGAAACCGAAAACATCCAGTATCCCGAGGGGGAGACTAAAAAAGACCCTACCTTCGGTGATGTAGAAGTCTATCGAGGCAAGGTATCAATAAGCATACCCTTTCAGCACGATAACCCCGGCAGCAACGAGCTGGCGCTCAAAATCAAATATCAGGGATGTGCCGATGTCGGATTTTGTTACCCGCCCCAGCGTAAAACACTGCAGTTAAATCTGGCTGAAAACCTGCCGGAAACGCTTCCCCAATCCGCAACACAAGCCCAGAATATCAAAAGCAGCCAGGCCCCTTTACAGACGAACGAGCCACCTGTCAACCGCACAAAGCCGACGCCGCCGATAATCTCACCTGGCCAAACAACCAATACACCGGCATCAGCATCAGATCAAGCTTTTGAATTTTCCCTGCAGGCTATAGACACTAAAACGCTGAAGGCTCGCTGGACCATTGCACCAGACCATCACCTCTACAAGGAAAAAATCAGATTCAGCCTTGTCTCACCGCAATCCGCCACACTTGGCCAACCCGACTTTCCGGCAGGTGAAACAATCAATGATGAGTTTTTGGGTAAGGTCGAAGTTTACCGAAAAAACCTGGATGTAACCATACCCGTCAACCTTAAAACTGATACCAGGGTACAGATTCTGACCGAATACCAAGGCTGCGCAGAAAAAACCGGCGCCTGCTATCCGGCGGTGTATCAGGAAAACCTGCTCGACCTGAGTGGCCTTCCCGACCCCGCTGCTGCCAGCCCCGACACCCGACCTGACAAAGGGGTTAATGCTTACTTTCGTGGCGGCTATTACAGCACGATTGCCCTGTTTTTTGTCATTGGCCTGGGCCTGTCGCTGACCCCCTGCATTTTCCCCATGATTCCCATTCTGTCCGGCATTATTGCCGGGCAATCCGATATTTCCGCCCGTAAGGCATTCACTCTGTCCCTGACCTATGTGCTGGCCAGCGCCGGTGCCTATGCCCTGATCGGGCTTGCATTCGGGTACTTCGGTCAAAACCTGCAGTCAGGCATGCAGCACCCGCTGGCAATCTCCCTGTTTGCCGCCCTGTTTGTCCTGCTCGCCCTGTCAATGTTCGGCTTTTACAACCTGCAGATGCCTACCGGCATCCAGTCGCGCCTGAATGAAATCAGTAATCGCCAGCAGGGCGGCAGCCTGATCAGTGCCGCCATCATGGGCTTCCTGTCAACCCTGATTGTCGGCCCCTGTGTAGCCCCGCCGCTCGCAGCTGCACTGACCTATATCGCCGACAGCAAAGACGCCATCCTGGGCGCATCCGCCCTGTTCAGCATGGGACTGGGGCTCGGCATGCCGCTACTGGTGGTCGGCACTTCGGCGGGTCATCTTCTGCCGCGTGCCGGGGAATGGATGGATACCACCAAGGCTATCTTTGGCATCATCATGCTGGGCATGGCCATTTACATGCTGGACCGGATTGTGCCTGCTGAAATCACCATGGCGCTGACCGGCATTCTACTGGTGACATCCGGTATTTCCATGGGCGCACTGGACCGACTGCAGGAGGAATCCAGCGGCTGGGACCGTTTCTGGAAAAGCGTGGGTCTCATTCTGATGTTCTACGGAGGAACCCAGCTGCTGGGTGTGGCGGCCGGCAGCCAGAATCTATTCCAGCCCCTCAAGGGCGTGTTCGCCGTTTCCATGAGCAGCCCATCCGCCCCGTCAGCACCCAACTCGGATAAACCCGTGTTTCTGGGCATAAAAAGTACTGCCGAACTGGACCGCCTGCTGGCTCAGGCCCGACAGAATCAACAGCCGGTGATGCTTGATTTTTATGCTGACTGGTGTATTGACTGCAAACGCATGGACCGGAATACGTTTTCCAATCCGGAGGTCATCCGCAGCATGAGCCAGTCCGGCCTGCTGCTGGCCAAGGCTGATGTTACCGAAAACAATGCCGATGCTATCGCCCTGATGCAACGCTTGGGCATCATTGGCCCGCCCAGTCTGCTGTTTTTTGATCGGGATGGCCGGCTGATTCCGGAACTGCGTACCATCGGTTACACCAGGCCAGAGGATTTCCTGCAGATTCTGGAGCGCCTGAAAAGCCACTGAAACAAAAAAAAGCCTGCTTTATGCAAGCAGGCTTTTCAGATTTGGCGCGTCCAGAAGGATTCGAACCTCCGACCGCCTGGTTCGTAGCCAGGTACTCTATCAAGCTGAGCTACGGGCGCACCGTTTGAAATTGTCTGTTTATCTGGCTCGT
>JAGRJD010000072.1 GCA_020442915.1 Thiothrix sp.
GGCCGGCAAAGGCGGCATCGCCGTGAATGATGATGCCCATGACCTCCCGGCCTTCACGGTCACCCCGGCGCTCCTGACGTGCACGGACCGACCCTTCCACCACCGGACTCACGATTTCCAGGTGTGAGGGATTGAAGGCCAGCGCCAGATGCATGGGACCATTCGAGGTCATGATGTCATTGGAATAGCCCTTGTGGTATTTGACATCCCCGGTGTATTTTTCGTCTGTGTACTTGCCGTCAAACTCGTCAAACAGCATACCCGAAGGCTTGCACATCAGGTTGATCAGCACATTCAGGCGCCCCCGGTGGGCCATGCCGATCACGCTTTCCTTCAGCCCTTCAGCTCCCCCCTGCTGGATCAGGGTGTGCAGCAACGGCAGCAGGCTCTCGCCACCTTCCAGACCGAAGCGCTTCTGGCCGACATAACGGCGGTGCAGGTACTGCTCGAAACCTTCGGCAGCGGTGAGCTGGCGCAGCAGCAGGATGCGCTGTGCCTGATCCAGTGGCTCATGGGCCCGGTTGGGCTCGATGCGCTGTTGAAGCCAGCGTTTTTCGTTCACATCCGTGATGTGCATGTACTCAAACCCGAGCGTGCGTACATAGGTTTCCTGCAGCGCAGCGCAGATATTGCCCAGGGTCGGGGTTTCGGTGATATTGAAGGAACCGGGATCAAAAACGGTATCCAGATCAACCTGGTCCAGATCGTTTTTTTCCAGTGACAGCTCCGGCACGCCCAGACGCTGGGCATAATTGCCCAGCGGATTGGTATCCGCCTCCAGATGGCCGAGGTAGCGGTAGGCATTGATCAGGCGCATGACCCGTGCCTGCAGGCTGCGGCGCTCCTGCACCTGGCTCTCGCTGACCGGGGCCGCCGCTGCCCGCATGACCGGCCCGGCACTGCCATTGGTACGTCCGGGAGCACCTCCCAACTGCTGCTCCAGCGCCCTGAAGTACTGCCGCCACTCAGGGGAGACGGAATCAGGCTCCTGCTGATACTGGCGGTAGACCTGATCCAGATACATGGCATGTTCGCCATCCAGAAAAGACTCATCCATTCCGCGAGGGGGCACGTCTAGGCTCATTTGGTCATTTCTCCTTGCGTCCCGGCTCCGGGGACTGTTTGCTGAAATACTTTGCAACCGCAGTGCAGCAATCTATATCTTGTTTGGGGCGCAAATTATATCTCAACAGAAAGGGCTTTACACGACTCATGATGCCTTTTTGCTGCTGATGTCGACAAAACCGCCATTAACTGAACCAGACCAGACTGGCCATGCGCCCGGTCGTACCGTCACGGCGGTAGGAAAAGAAACGTCCGACATCCTGCACGGTACAGCAATCCCCCCCACTGACATGGCTGTGGACAATCCCCGCCGCCGCCAGCCGCTGACGGGCCAGCCGGTAAATGTCACACCACCATTTTCCGGGGCCTGCTCCCGGCACAAACGCTGCAGCCGCTGCCCGGTCATGAGCCATGAAGGCCGTGCGCACCTCCTCACCGACCTCGAAAGCCGCAGGACCGATGGCCGGCCCCAGCCAGACCAGCAGGCGAGCCGGATCACACTGCAGGGCCTGCACTGTCCGCTCCAGCACCCCGCCACACAGGCCACGCCAGCCGGCATGCGCAGCCGCCACCCGCGTGCCGTCCCGGTCGCAGAACAGCACCGGCAGACAATCCGCCGTCATGACCACACACACCTGCCGCAGATGCCGGCTGATGGCGGCATCCGCCCTGGGATGACAGGCGGCAGCCCCCATGTCAGCCACCGTGACGCCATGCACCTGCTCCAGCCACAGGGGTTCGGCAGGCAGCCTTAATGTTTCACCCACGATCCGGCGGTTACGCGCCACCATTAGCGCTGCATCACCCACATGATCCCCGAGGTTCAGGCTGTCATAAGGTGCCGCACTCACCCCGCCCTGACGGGTGGTGGTGCAGGCATGCACATTGGCCGGAGCCGGCCAGTCGGGGAGGATCCAGGGATGGGTCGGATTCATGGTGACGGGTTCCTTTCTCTTGATGATATGCCTCTCAATAACTGGCCAGCCAGTAAAAACCACAGGCCGGTACCCTGAGCAGGTGTGGCTCAGGTGTCTCCAGCACGGATACGGAATCACCGGCGAGGTCGGTGAGCCGGTCGAGGGCAATACCCTGACGACGCAGGTTGTCCAGATTGAGAAAGTGCTCACGCTCGTCAAAATTGGCCACCACTGTCACCGGCTGTTCCACCCCGTCCGGGTCGAAACAGTAAAAGGTGAACAGGTGCGGGTTGTCATTCACCAGCAGGATGCGGTTGTTCAGGTCGGCAAACACCGGTATCTGCCGACGCTTCCGGATCAGGTGCTGCAGACCGCTGAAGACGCGCCCGGCGATGGTTTCCGGTCGGGCGCGCTCTGCAGCCGCCTCCCAGTCGATCAGGGGGCGGTGCAGCCAGCGGTTGTCCGCTGCCTTGTCGGGATCATTGATGTAGTCATGGTTATTCAGGTACCCCAGCTCGTCACCATAATACAGCAGCGCGATGCCACCCCAGGACAGGATCAGCGCATGCAGGGTCAGGATGCGCTGCAGGGCCTGTTCAAGCCGTACCGGATCAGCCGCTTCAAGCGCATGCTCCAGACCGGCCAGCGAGGCCAGTGCCCCTGAAATACGGGCATCACCGGTTTTTTCATTGGCCCCGAACGGCAGCCCGCGCGCCGTGCTGCCCGGAAAACTTCCACTCAGGTACGCGATCAGGAAACGCCGGTGCGCCCCGACATCGTAGCCGGCAGCGATAATGTCGGTATCCTCGAAACCCAGCCCGATGTCATCATGACAACGCAGGTAATTGAGCCAGGTGGTACGTACCGGCTTACCCGGCTGGCTGCGCAGCCCCTGATTCAGCAGGCGCACATTGCGGGTCGCGACCGCATCCCACAGCAGCGCCATGAAGGTGGCATTATAGGCAATCTCGCATTCACGGCCTTCAACCGGATCGGTGCCGAAATACTTCACGATCTCGCGCGGGGCCACGATGGCCTCGGCAATGAACAGCACACCGGGGCAGACAACCTGGGCGCAATCCTTGAACAGCTGCAGGATCAGGTGTGCCTGGGGCAGGTTCTGGCAGCTGGTGCCGGGCTGCTTCCAGATGAAGGCCGGTGCGTCCAGACGCAGGATGTCCGCCCCCTGGTTGGCCCAGTACAGGATGATGTCCATCACCTCGGTCAGCACCGCCGGATTGCGGTAGTTCAGGTCCCACTGGTAATGATTGAATACCGTCATGACCCACTGCCCCAGTTCCGGATCGAAGGTGAAACTGCCGGGCGCGGTTTCCGGGAAAATCTCCGGCAGGGTCTTTTCATACTGGTCCGGCAGGGTGCGATCCGGGAACCGGTAATAGTAATCCTGATACCGTGCTTCTCCGGCCCGCGCCCGCTGCGCCCATTCGTGTTCGTCCGAAGTGTGGTTGATCACCACATCCAGGGTCAGCAGCATGGCATGCCGGCGCAGGTTTGCCGCCAGGGCGCTGACATCGCTCAGGGTACCGAAACGGGTGTCAACCGCCCGGAAATCACTGATGGCATAACCACCATCATTCGCCCCCGCCAGACACTGCATCATGGGCATGATATGGATCAGGTTCACCCCCAGCTCGCGCAGGTAATCCACGCGCTGGTTCACCCCCTTGAGCCCGCCAGCGAAACGGTCGCAGTACAGCGCCATGCCAACCCAGTTCTGGCTCAAAAACCAGTTCGGTGCCTGCTCACGCTGCTGGTCCAGCGCCTTGAGTTCCTCGCCTCTGGCCCGGAAACTCCGCAGCAGTACCCGGATCAGCAGCCCCAGTTGCGTCTCCAGGTCGGCCCGCTCACCGTAAAGTCTGCGGTACAGTTTGTGCATGGAATGGAAGTTGGCACCCAGCCGCACCCAGAAGGTCTGCAGGTCCGGGGTCCGGAATTCAGGCTCAAACGCATCAAGTATGCGTGCAAGCAGCGCATGGGAGTCGGGTTCATACATGATCTGGCGGATCCCGGGCGGATGATTGAAAGCGGTTTGGCTGTGCAGTGTATGAAAAGGCGGGCCCGGACTGCAAGGAAATCATGCAGATTTCATGCGCGCACGGACTTCCAGCGGGAAAGTACCGACCGGCCAGAGGCAGGCAGCAGCGAGGCGGACAGGAAAAAACTCCGGCCTGACCGGTCCCGTCTGATGACGAAACCGGCCAGTCCGGATCCTGCAGTGGAATGGCAGATCAATGTCTCCGGGCATTCAGCCCGGCCAGTCAGAACGTGTAGGACATACCCAGCATGTAAACCCACGGGTCAATCTTGACCGTATCCAGCTTGCTGCCATCCAGTTTGGCCTTGGTATCAATATCAGCGTACCAGAGTCCGGCATTGAAAGCCCATTTATCCGTCAGGGCATAGTCAAAACCGGCTTCGGCGGCCAATCCCCAGGAGTGGGACAGATCCAGCTTGCCCAGGGTGGATTTTTCCGAGAAAAACTGGGTGTAATTGACGCCGGCCCCGACATACGGGCGGAACGGCGTCCCGGTATTGAAGTGATACTGGGCCGTCACAGTCGGTGGCAGATGCTTGGTGGAACCGATGGTGGCACCGTTCAGGGTGATATCGTGCTTGAACGGGGTGGCCGCCAGCACCGCCACGCCGAAATTGGGATTCAGCATGTAACTGGTACTGACCCCCAGCTGGGTGTTACTGTCCACATCCAGCGCGCCATCCAGGGCACCATCGCCTGCCGGATCGACATAGGTGGGTCCGAAACGTACAACCACATCGCCGGCCTCATAGGCCCACGCCTGGGAAATCCCCGTCAGCAGTACACAAAAACCGGCTGCCAGCAGCTTGTTCATTGCAAGTCCTCATAAAGCATTAACGTTTAATCATTTAATAAAATAACGGAATACGAATACTCCAGTTTTGATCCAGGTCAGAATAGTGACGGCTTGTTGAAATTTTGACAGATCCAGCCGGGCCGGTTAATAACGGTACCGACGGAAACGGCGCGCAAGCGATACCAGCAGCATCAGGGCAAACAGCGTCAGGGCCACACTCACTCCCATGCCCCGGTCATTGACCTGTACTGCCGGCAGCCAGCCACTGCCGGACCGGGTCAGGGTGACAGTCAGGTAGTCCAGCATGCCCAGTCCCTGGACGTGGGTTCCGGAAGCACGCTGAGGCTCCTGCATCACACCCCAGATAATCAGCACCAGCAGCATGACCACACTCCAGACCACCAGCCGTACCCCCGTACCGTACCGCCGGCGCGGGAAAAACAGCCATACGATGCAGAAGCCGAGCAGGAAGGCAACAGGCAGGGCTGTCAACAGGACAAACAATGGCAGCATTTCGGGGTTGAGCGCAAACATACCGGTCTGATTCCTTTCAGTTTGTTTCCAGCGGGTGGTGCGGGACACCTGCAGTGCCACTGCGCCCCGACACCCTGTCCCAAGCATAGTCCAGTCCCGGAAAAACGAGGGCATTGACTTCCACGACGCCCACACGCCCACCCTATACCCGTCCACCGGTTTTTTTATATCCTGTCCCTGCCCCGGCTGTGATAGAACAGTCAGCAGACCCTACCCGGAAACATCATCAGGGATTTCGCATGCAACACTATGACGCCATCATCATCGGCGCCGGTATCATCGGCACCGCCACCGCGCTGGAACTGGCCCGCAAGGGGTTCAGAACCCTGAGTGTCGACCGGCTGCCAGCCGCCGGTTACGGCTCCACCTCCAACTCCTGTGCCATCATCCGCACCTATTACTCCACCCTGGACGGGACTGCCATGGCCTATGAAGGCTATCACTACTGGCGCGACTGGGCCGCTTACACCGGTGTTGCCGACGAAGCCGGACTGGCGCGCTTTGTCGAATGCGGCACCTTGGTCATGAAAGTGGCACACAACGGCTATCTGGCCAATGCCATGCGCCTGTCGGATACCCTGGGCATTTCCTATCGTGAGCTGGATACCGACGGCCTCCGCGCCTTCATCCCGCAGGTGGATACCGGGCTTTATGCCCCGGCCAAACGTCCGGAACAGCCGGGGTTCGGGGAAGCAGGGGCCGGTAGCCTGTCAGGCGCGGTATTCTGGCCTCAGGGCGGTTATGTCAATGATCCGCAGCTGGCCACCCACAACCTGCAGCGTGCTGCCGAAGCCCTGGGCAGCCACTTCCGTTTCAATGCCGAAGTCCATGCCATCCGCACCCATGCCGGACGCATTGCCGGCATCACGCTGCGGGACGGTGAGCAGCTCAATGCCCCGGTGGTGGTGAATGTGGCCGGGCCGCATTCCGCCCGTATCAATGACCTGCTGGGTCTCAATGAACGCATGAATATCCACACCCGTGCCCTGCGCCATGAGGTGCCGCACGTTCCGGCCCCGACCCGCTATGATTACAGTCGCCTTGGTACCGTGACCTCGGACAGCGATATTGCCACCTATACCCGCCCGGCCAGTGGCAACATGATGCTGATCGGCAGTGAAGACCCCGAATGCGATCCGCGTGAATGGGTGGACCCGGACAATTTCGACCGCAACCTGAGCGAACAGGCCCGCATCCAGGTCATGCGCGTGGCCCAGCGTAATCCGGACCTCGGCATCCCCAACCGCATCGGGGGGGTAGTGGACCTGTATGACGTGGCGGATGACTGGATTCCGGTGTATGACCGGACCGACATTCCCGGCTTTTACCTGGCCATCGGCACCAGCGGCAACCAGTTCAAGAATGCACCGGTAGCCGGAAAAATGATGGCGACACTGATCGAAGCCTGTGAAAACGGGCATGACCACGATGCCGACCCGCTGAGCTACCGCTTTGAATACCTGGACCGGGAAACCAGTATCGGCTTTTACTCTCGCAACCGCGAGATCAACCGCGCCAGCAGCTTTTCCGTACTGGGCTGAAACGCATCCGGGATCAGGCCGGGAACACAGGGCCATGCCGTGCTCCCGACCTGAATCCTGTCCCGGCTCTCCAGGGGGATGAAACTCAGGCCTGTTCCGGCTCCAGCCGCAGGAAACGGTGCTCGTCACCGGAGCGGCAGACCACAATCCGGTGACGGGTGAAAAGCACGGCCCGGCCATCCTCCAGGCTGGCCACATCGCCACCGACCACCACAAAACCGGCACCCGGAACCCCGCAATGGATGGAGCCGATGCGGTCATAATGCTTTGCCGTCAACACCAGCTCAGGCTCGCCTCCGGCCTGCTCACAGTCCACCTGCGCCAACAGCAGCGCACGGGTTTGATTGCCGCTGACGCGTGCCTCATCCAGGGCCTGTTGGGCCAGCCCCGACAGGGACAGAGTGGGACCGCCCGTGATGGAGCCGCTGGCTGGAATCACACGCAGTGGTACAGTACCGGCTTCAGCGTTTTCATCCGGGCCACTGCTGATGGAACCACTGGCCGGAATCACACGTACTTCCGGAGCCGGGCCACTGCTGATGGAGCCGCTGGCCGGAATCACCCGATCCCTGCCGGACTGCATGGCACTGATTCCGCCCAATGCTGCTGATGCCACACCCACTGCAGCGGCGACAGCACCGGCTTCATGGGCACCGGAAATCCCGCTGTCCGCTCTGTCCGTATCCGGCATTGGCGGTGCCCGAAAGCCGGTATTCACATCATCCGGCAGCACGAAGCAGTACGCCTCTCCCTGACGGCAGGCAACCATTCCGTGACGCTGGAACAGCACCAGACGACCCGGTTCCAGATTGCTGAAATCACCACCGACACCCACCGAACCGGAACGGCTGACAGAGCATGCAAGGCCCCCCAGCGTACCGGAGGCACCCGCCTCCAGCACCAGCTTCTGCCCCGGCAGGCAGCCACAGTCACACCGGCCAGCCTCCAGCCACAGGGCACGGGTCAGGGTGCCGGTTCTGGCTGCCGTGGCTGCCGCATCCTGCAACAGGGCCAGCAGGTGCCGGGCACAGTCACTGCTGCCGGCATCCGTCACAACACCCGTACCACGGACTGCCAGTGGCGGCGCATCCATGCCACCCTCCGTTGCCGCACTGCCGACAGCGGTACCGGCCTCAGCATCAACCGTGGCTGTCCCGGCCCTGCCCGCAAGGGTTGCTGCCGCCATGCCCGCCAGCCCGGCAGCAGCACCGGCCACCACCCCTGTCCCGCCATCCGGCTCCGGCGTAACGTCAGTGGCATTCTGCTCCCCGGCCCGCAGCGGCAGAACACCTGTCCCGTTCCGGTCATCTGTCCGGGCTGTGCCGGACAGCCGGGCATCGCCATCACGGCCAGCAGTGGCAGATATGATCAGCTCCGGCAGGTCTGCCGCCGGTATTTCCCGCCGCTCCGCCCGCACCACAGGAGCAGCCACCGCCGCATCGGCATCAGCCCGGCGGGCTGTCACCGGGGTACGAACCGTGTCAGCCGCCCCGCCGGTATAAAGCCCTGCCCGCTCAGCGGCACTGGATGCAGCCCGCGCTACCGGCATCTCCCCGCTCCGGGACTCGGGTATCTGCATCGGCTCCCGTCGCCGACACATCAGGCCCTTGATCCAGCGTCCCAGCAGATAACCCAACAGCAGTGCCAGTAGCAGCCAGAACAATGACTGAACATAAAACATGACCATCAGCGTTTATCTCCTTCCATCCTGCGCAACAGGCCCAGCACCAGCCCCAGTAAAAATGCCAGCAGCAACCACAAAGCCAGCTTGCCAAAAAGATACATCAATTCCTGTTCCTCCCGGTCTATCGGATTTCAAACACAATACGGCGGTTTCTGGCCCGGCCTTCCGGCGTGCCATTATCAGCCACCGGGCGACTTTCGCCGTAACCCACGGCCTCCATGGCCACTGCTGCCACTCCGGCCTGCTCCAGATAATGCTTGACCGCATCGGCGCGCAGCTGGCTCAAGCGCAGGTTGTAGGCATCATCGCCACTGGCATCGGTATGCCCTTCAATACGAATGCCCCGTGCAGCCAGTACGTCCTGACACGCCTTGAGCACACCGGCCAGCGTTTTCAGCAAAACCGCACTTTCGCCGCGGATGACCGCCTGGTTGCTGGCAAACAGGATGGTCTGCCCGCTCATGTGCTGATCCAGCTGCTGCTGGCAGCTGGCAGCCTGCGGATCGGTAGCGTCAGCAGGCTGCGTGGGTGCAGCCGCCTCCGGTACCGGGGCCATCTCCGCCAGCCGGGTCTTGTCCAGCAGGCTCACCCCCGAACCATCCAGTGCCTGCCTGCCGGTCTCCAGCAGCCGGTCGCGGGTCGCACTGTCTTGCATGACCCCCTCCAGCTCCAGCAGGCCATCCGCCATCCTGAGCGCCCCACCCTGTTCCGGCAGTTGACGGATCAGCAGGCCGGCAGCCCTGATCCAGCCTGCCGGCGGGATACCCGCACGCTGCTGCAGCCGGTCATCCACCCTGCCATCCCCCGCACGCTCACCGGCAGCCGCCACCAGTGCTGCCTTTTCCGCCTCGCTGCCCAGCACACCTTCCAGGCGCAGGCCGGTATCCGTCCGGGTCACATTCAGCGTGGCCGGCTGCGGTGGCGGGGCCGGTGCCACCACGCGGATGGCATCTTCAGGCTGCACCCCGACCCGTTCGGCCACCTGCTGCAGCAGGCTCTGGCGGGCACTTTCCGTATCCACTTCTCCCGCCAGCCGCAAGCGTCCGCTTCCCAGCTCCAGCACGGGCTGACGCAGGCCGCCAAGCCCGGCCAATACGCCTTCGGCACCGGCAAGCCAGTCCGGATCTGCCACCCGCCGGCCCACCTCCAGCCGGTCTTCAACCGCAGCGCCGAAGGTACTCCGGGCGGCATTCAGCAGGGATTGCGCCTTTTCCGCCGAAGGCACCAGTCCGCGCAGAATCAGGCCGGAACCGGACTGTTCCAGCGCCAGCACCGGCTCTGCAAACGGCTCCACCCGAATGGCATTTTCCACCACCCGCACCCCGTCGACACCGGATGCCAGGGCCAGCGCCTGATCACGCTCGGTCTCGGAAGCAGCCACCCCCTCCAGCAGCAGGTCCCGTCCGCGCCCGTTGAAACGGGCCTCGGCCCAGTCCAGCTGCTTATCAGACAACAGGTTGGCAACACGTTGGTGCAGATCGGCCTCAATCCGGGGCTGGCTGTAATACAGCATGGCCAGGGCCAGCAGGGGCAGGCCCAGCAACAGCCCCAGCCACCACCACGGGGTGGGAATTCCACGACAAAAAGATGAATGCTGCTCCGGCATCAAAAACTCCTTCGACTGGCAGGTAAACGTAAATCGGGCAGGGACCAGAAGCCCATGCACCCATTAGACGATGTAACAGCCTGAAGCGTTTAAACCAATTCAGGTTCATGCCGGCATCTGCGTATCCGACCATGGCTCCCGCCTGAAATCATCATTGAAACTATCCGACTACAGACTGGCCGCGAAATCCCGTACCCCGGCTACCCGGATCAGGCGCTCATCCGCATAAACCAGAGCCACACGACTGCGTTCCCAGGGCGGAATGCCAGCCTGCTGAAAATACTTTTTCAGAGCCAAACGCCGTCCATCCGGGTGCCGGAGTGGCTGTCCCGGTTGCCAGAAGCGCACTGTCAGCACCGCGCCGCAGACTGCCAGCAACTCCCGCCACGCCGCTGGCAGCGGCTCCAGCCAGGAACCGGTGCTCCCCAGCCACAAAGGCTGCCCAGGCTGTAACCAGGGCAGTATTTGAGCCGGATCATGCATCGACAGGGGCGGAAAGGCATAAAGGTCATCCCGGAACCGGCGCACTTCACAGCCCGTCCAGCTCACCTGTGGCAGGGCATCGACACGGGCGGGCAGTACCGTGGCCGGAATCTGCAGCAGCCGCTCCCGCCCCGGCAGCGGCAGGCCCAAGCCGCGCAGCCACTGACGCAACAGGGCTGCCTGCATCGGGGCCGGCTGCTGTTGCAGGCGGGTGACTGACAGGGTCCGGGGGCGGCTGCCGGCAATCTGAGCCAGCCGCTCGCTCAGCAGGGTGGCCAGCAGTTCCCGGCTCTCGCCCTGCAGCACGGCAGCCCGTGCCAGGGTCTGCTCCAGCCCCGGCCAGCGCCCGGCCAGCAAAGGCAGCACGCGATGCCGCAGGAAATTGCGGTCAAAGGCTTCATGGGCATTGCTCGGATCCTCAATCCAGTTCAGCTGCTGCTGGCGGGCGTAACGCTCCAGCGCGGCATGCGGCAGGTTCAACAGCGGACGGCCCAGAAAGCCGGGCCCGAAGGAACGGATTTCAGGCATGGCCGCCAATCCGTCCACCCCGGCACCACGCAGCAGGTTGAGCAGCACGGTTTCAGCCTGATCCCGCTGATGGTGGGCGGTCAGCAGCATGGCCCCCGGTGCCAGGGCTGCTTCAAACGCCTGATAACGGGCCTGACGTGCCAGCGCTTCCGGACTGGTGTCGGTACCGGGTCGCAGGGCCAGCTGCACACTGGAAAAACCGATACCCAGACCGGCACAGATGGCGGCACAGTGCTGTGCCCAGACGGCAGAATCCGGCTGCAGGCCGTGATCCACATGCAGGGCGCGCAGTGTCAGGGCCGGAAATTGCGGGCGCAGGGCAACACAGGCGTGCAGCAGGGCATGGGAATCCAGCCCGCCACTGTAGGCAATCAGCAGGGTGGAGACCGGATGGCGGGCCAGAAAAGCGGACAGCACACCGGGCAGCTGCTGCTGCACCGCCATGTCAGGGGCTCTCGAAACGCCCGAAACCGAGGAATTTGTCCTGGCGCTGCCCGATCAGGTCATCCAGCGCCAGCTGCCCGAGTTCACGCAGGCTGTTTTCCAGCATGTCACCGATATTTTGTGCAATTTCATCAAAATCCCGGTGGGCCCCACCCAGTGGTTCCGGAATGATTTCATCCACCAGGCCCAGGGTTTTGAGGCGGTCGGCGGTGATACCCATGGCATCGGCAGCATCGGCGGCCTTGTCCACACTTTTCCACAGGATGGAGGCACAGCCTTCCGGAGAGATCACCGAGTAGGTGGCATACTGCAGCATGCTGACCCGGTCCCCCACTCCAATGGCCAGCGCCCCGCCGGAGCCTCCCTCACCCAGCACGGTGCTGACAATGGGTGTGCGCAGACGCGCCATTTCATACAGGTTACGGGCGATGGCCTCGCTCTGGCCGCGTTCCTCGGCCCCGATACCGGGGTAGGCACCGGGGGTATCAATAAAGGTGATGACCGGGAGCCGGAATTTTTCCGCCATGTGCATCAGGCGCAAGGCCTTGCGATAGCCTTCCGGACGCGGCATGCCAAAGTTGCGCCGGATGTTTTCATTGGTGTCCCGTCCTTTCTGATGCCCGATCACCATCACCGACTGGCCCCGGAAACGGGCCGTCCCGCCGACAATGGCGCTGTCATCAGCAAAAGCCCGGTCACCGTGCAGTTCGGTAAAGTCGGTGCAGATACGTGTCACAATGTCGGTGGTGTAGGGACGTTTCGGATGGCGTGCCAGCTGGGAAATCTGGCGTGGCGTCAGTTTGGCAAAGATGCCCTGCGTCAGGGTGCGCACCTTCTCTTCCAGCCGACCGATCTCCTCGCTCAGATTGACCTGGGTGTCATCCACATAACGCAACTCTTCTATCTTGGTCTGCAGCTCGGCGATCGGCTGTTCAAAATCGAGGAAATCGGGGTTCATTTGGCTGCTGCGGTCCCTGCTCCGGAAAGTGGCCGCCAATTCTACCCGGCTTGAAGCAAGAATTCGATAGTTTGTTGCCGGCCTGTCGCCACCCGTGACATACCCGGATCAGCACCTGCCAACAGTGTGGTAAGAAATCCGGGCTGGTGTACACTAGTCCTTCGCAAGCAAGGCGGAAATCCCGGAGTTCATGACTGCAACCGAACACATCCTGTTCCTGACCGGCAGGCTGGCCCATGACAGTCTGGTGCGCGAACTGGAACAGCTGCCTGCACCCGGCTTCACCTGGCAGGTGCATGACCTCGGGCTGAAGGTGGCTGCCCTGATGACCGTATCCATGATCCGCCGTCGCCTCACGGATACCTTCGGGGCGGACCGCATCATCCTGCCGGGGCTGTGCAGCGGTGATATTCAGGCCCTGAGCCGGGAGCTGGGTCTGCCGGTCGAGCGCGGCCCCAAAGACCTCAAGGACCTGCCGGAATTTTTCGGGGGTGAAACACGCACAACCGACCTGAGCCGCTACCGGGTCCGCATCTTCGCCGAAATTGTCGATGCCCCGTTTCTGGACCTTGCACAGCTGCTGGCACGGGCGCAGCGTTACCGGCAGGACGGGGCGGATGTCATTGATCTGGGCTGCCTGCCCGAACAGCCTTTTCCGCACCTGGAAGCCAGCATTCAGGCCCTGCAGGCGGAAGGGTTTCAGGTCAGTGTGGATTCCCTCAGTGAGACCGAGCTGCTGCGGGCCGGAGAGGCCGGGGCTGATTACCTGCTGAGCCTGAAGGAAAGTACGCTCTGGATCGCGGATCAGGTGGCCGGCACGCCGGTACTGATTCCGGAACAGCCCGGCGACCTGCCCTCGCTGTATCGGGCCATTGAGGCGCTGCAGGCCCGCGGGCGTGATTTTCTGGCTGACCCGATCCTGGATCCGATCCACTTCGGCTTTACCGCCTCCATCGTGCGCTATCATGAACTGCGCCAGCGTTACCCGGACATTCCGGTATTGTGCGGGACCGGCAATGTGACCGAGCTGACCGATGCGGATACCACCGGCATGACCGCCCTGCTGATGGGCATGGCCTCCGAACTGGCGGTTGATGCCATTCTCACTACCGAAGTGAGCCCGCATGCCCGTACCGCCGTGCGGGAAGCAGACCTGGCACGGCGCATGCTGTTTGCCGCCCGAGAGGATGGCAACCTGCCCCGGCGTTACAGTAACGGCCTGATGGCCCACCGCGACCGCAAACCCTTTGCCCACGACAATGCCGGGATTAAGGCCATGGCCGCTGCCGTGCGTGATCCCAATTTCCGCATTCAGGTGAATCAGGACGGTATCCACGTCTATAACCGCGACGGCCTGTATTGCGCCACCGACCCGTTTGTGCTCTATCCGCAGCTGGGGGTGGAGCAGGACGGTGGACATGCCTTTTATCTGGGCGTGGAACTGGGACGGGCCCAGATTGCCTGGCAGCTGGGCAAACGCTATCTGCAGGACAATGAACTGACGTGGGGGGTGGTCACGGAGGCCCCCGCCATTCCGGATGAGACAGCCGAGTACCGGGCGGTGGCCACCACTTCCAGAAAATACCGCAAGACACCATGATTTATGATTTTTGAAACCATTGTCATCACCCGCAATGTTGATGGCAGTGCCCGCATTGCCCCGCTCGGCGTTCGGCGTGAAGCGGATGGACTGCTGGTACTGGCACCATTTCACCCCTCCGGTACGTTGGATAACCTGCGCCGGGAGGGTTATGCCGTGGTCAACACCACCACCGATGTACGGGTGTTTGCCGGCTGCCTGACCGGGCGCCATGACTGGCCGCTGCGCCCGGCAGAGCAGGTCAGCGGCTTTGTGTTGCAGCAGGCACTGGCACACAGTGAGCTGGAGGTGGTACGGGTGCAGGAAGACGCGGTGCGCCCGGCATTCCACTGCCGTGAAGTGCTGCAGCAGACCCATGCAGCCTTCCCCGGTTTCAACCGTGCCCAGGCGGCGGTACTGGAAGCAGCCATTCTGGTCAGCCGCCTGCAGCTGCTGGACCCGGAAAAAATCCGCACCGAACTGGCCTACCTGCAGGTGGCGATCGACAAGACCGCAGGCCCCGATGAGCGTGAAGCCTGGGGCTGGCTGCTGGAAAAGGTGGCGCTCCGGGAGGGTAAACGGCCCGGGCAACAGCAGGGGCGGACAGACTGTGCGTGAAAGCCAGCGGGTCGTGGTTGTCAACCGGCAGGTATTTGTTGCGTGTTGTCACAGGAAAAGGTTCAAAGCCGGTACTCCCTTATGTGGGGGAGTGCTCTTTTCAAGGTCTTAACCTACTTAAGGGATAAAAAATAATCACTTCAGCCCTTATCCTGTGCCCATGGTGATTGCAGCGGAACGCAGGCACCACAAACCAGACCCCAAAAACCATGGACCCACGGAGACCCTTCCCATGAACAAAGTTATCCTAATCAGCGCCCTGACCTTCCTGCCCCTGATGATCCAAAGCGGCCTGAGCATGGCAGGCACCGACCCGGTAACGCTGGTGCCCCCCAAAGCCCTGGAACAGACAGTGGCTGCGGGTAGTGGCCGCAATGTACGCAGTGTCAGTACCAGTGAGCGTCAGCGCCTGCTGCGTGAGCGCCGGGCCGCACGCCGGGCCGTGCTGGACAGCAGGCAGACCGAAACCACCAGTGGCAAGGTAAAAGCTGAAGCAGCTGCCGGGCAAGCAGTACCGGAAAAGTCACCTGCCCAGCCCCAGGAAAGTGCACCCGGACAGGACAAAAGCAGTCAGGTTGCCCCCGAAAAAGCTGCCGACAGTGCCCAACAGCTCAAACAGGGCTGAATTCTGCCCGGACACAAGCAAATCGGAAGCCCGACAAACCGTATAAAAAGGGCAGACAAACAACAAGAAAGACTTTGGCCAGATCGGAAACATACCGGTCAGCCAGCATTAGGATGCGATGAACTGGATCAGCAGTCACCAGATTGAGGCTGCGTGAGGCTGGCCGAAGTTGTTCAGCCGCCGGTCGTTCTGATCTGGCGGTTTTTTTGCTGGTCAATAATTGTGAAATGGCAGTATGATTTGGGGTGGATGCTGTGCTTCCAGAGAAAGCTCTCATGAGATCGGGTGTTATGCATGAAGGTTATCTATCTGGAGCGGTAGTGCAGCTGCCTATTACTTGGATAGAGGCTGTATAACCTGTTAGACCGGGATTCTGCCAGACTGTAGAAAGCCCAACTTTCTGATTGTCAGGCAGCCTCTATGAAGCCAATCAAACTGCTGAGCGAAGTCGAGCCTGTTACGCTGACTGAAGCCTGCCACACCCCCCCCGGCTTTTCCGTGTTCGCCAACGGGTGCAGGCCCTGTTATTGAATCACCGGGGTTACTCAATGGCACGCCCGAGACTTCTTTGAGGTTCAGCACGAAACGGGGAGTCGCTGGCTTCAACGCTGGGTGACTGGACGCCCATCGGGTTTGAGCAATGTGCTTGGCAAGGTGTCCGGTTGGGCTTGACCACACAACAGGCGCCTACTGGTTCTGCCTACAAAAGCTGGTTGAGCGCGTTCAGGTGAAAGAAATTATAACGAGGCGGTGGTATTCAAGGGGGGGGATAGAAACGTAATGACATTGTTCACTGAACCACGAAAGAGGTTGATCGACTGGGTGTGCCAGCAATTGATCGGTCCGTCTATGCCCACGGCTGATAGTTCGGACCTGCGTGGTGTGCTGCCCACGGAGCGTTTTCCCTGCGGTGCGCTTTACCCGACATCCCAATGGGGCGAAGGTATCGATCCTGCCAGTGAAGATGTCGATGAAGCGGAAGGCGTTATCGAAGTTGCTGGTGAAAGTTTGGCTGAACCTGCCGTTGTGCGACGGTACATTCCACCCTCGTCACTGGGCTTTTCGTTCTATATCACAGGGGAGGATATCCGGTTCCAGGTGTTGAGCCGTGCCGTCAGGTATGAACGCACAGAACGCGATGAACGAGGACAATTTAAAAATGACTGGACACGCAGGGAGCTGGCTTCAGGACAAGGAGGCGACGAAGAATTCGAGAACATAAGTTGCCCTGGTAAGGACCAGCACCAGAGCTTTTTCAACTTGGTCGATAAGGCACGTGTGGACGTTCAGTGGCGACACTTCGCCGATGGTTGGATCGTCACGATTTCTCTCTGCAATGCGCAGGAGCTTTCAGACGGTGCGACAGGTAGAGACTACGTCTACGAACGCGCGGAAAAGACCCTGTTCGAGGCCAGACTTCGATGCGTTATCGACGCGGGCGATGTCGGCGTCTACCCCCGCGTCGACAGCAGCTTACTCGATCAGGAAGAGCAGGAGATCGAACTCCAGTACGCACACCGGCACATTTATGCAATCGGGCATGGCTGTGCCGCTAATTGGGAAGTGAAAGACGGCAAGGTCGTCGAACTGCGCTCAGACGCAATGCCGGCGGTAGAGGTGCCGCAGATGACGGCAGATACCGGGTCGGGCGGGGAACCTGTTCTGTCGCTGGCGAGGCTGGCTGACATCGACAACGACCACACAAGCCGCATGTCCGATTTGGACAAATTTATCAGCGGATACGAAAGCTGGGTTGCTAGCCAGCAGGCCAGTATCCCAGCCCTTCCAGACGATGACCGTGCAGCCGCAAATCGTATGACTGAGAGGATGAATACGGCGGTTTCGCGCATGCGTATAAGTCTTCGTCTGCTGGGAAACAACGCACAGGCAAGGCTCGCGTTTTCCTTGGCCAATCGGGCGATGTTAGATCAAATGCGTCAGCATGGTCGTCTTCAGGGTAAGCCCAGCGCCGATGATGCTTATCGTTGGCGACCGTTTCAGTTGGCTTTCTTGTTAACCACGCTGGAATCCACGGCGAATGAGGACAATGAATTTCGCGATACGGTTGACCTGATTTGGTTTCCGACAGGTGGCGGAAAAACAGAGGCTTACCTTGGCTTGATCGCATTCCAGATAGCGCTGAGGCGACTTCGTCATTCTGATACCGGGGGCGGAACCACCATCTTGATGCGCTATACACTGCGCCTCTTGACTCGTGATCAGTTTATACGCGCCACCCGTCTGATTTGTGCGTTGGAGCTGATACGGCGTGAAAGAGAAGATCTCGGTTCCCCACCAATTACCATAGGCATGTGGGTGGGAGAAGCCACCAGCCCGAACACCTTTCAGAAAGCGGCTGAACTTGTAAGCAAGGCGATTGCTGCCAACGAGAAGCCCGAACTCGTGCTTGATCACTGCCCCTGGTGTGGACAAGGCTTTGAGGCCGGTCGTAACTATGACAGCACCACGAAGCATTTCCACTTTCTTTGCCGGAACCCCGGCTGCAGCTTTGGTAACTCCCCTGATGGCGTACTGCCATGCAATATCGTTGATGAAGCTTTGTATGCCGAACCACCGACCATGTTGGTCGCCACGGTGGATAAATTCGCGAGACTGGCGTGGGAAGAGCGTGCCAATGCGTTCTTAGGTGGCACACGACATCGACCACCAGAGCTCATCATCCAAGATGAGTTACACCTGATTGCGAGCGCGTTGGGCTCGGTGGCTGGTCTCTATGAAGCTGCCATTGACACTGTGCTTCAATTGCGCGGCGTGTATCCAAAGTACATTGCATCGACCGCCACCATTCGCATGGCGGATCAACAGGTGAAACGACTGTATGGGCGCGAAGTCGCGGTGTTTCCACCGCCGGGGCTGAGCTGCGACGATGCCTATTTCGCCCGTACCGTCCCACTGGAGCAACGGCCAGGCCGAATTTATGTCGGCTATCTGGCGCCGATGCTGAACCGTCAGCAATGCTTGGCGCCGCTGGCGGCGGCATTGCTGTTGGCTCCGTACGTGCTGTTCGAGGGAGATCAGCACGAGTTGGAACTGCTGGATGCCTGGTGGACGCAGGTGGTGTATCACGGCAGCCTGAAGGGTGTAGGGAACAGCCACACGGCTTTTGCCAGCGATGTGCGTGATTTCATGCGATTGTTGTTAGATACGACAGTTGCGCATGCCCAGGAGCACAAAAAAGCGAATAAAACAGACCGATCAACACCCAGCATTGCACAGCTTACCAGCTTGCAGACTGCGTCGCAGAATGCAGACATTTTTGCCCGGTTGAGCAAAACGCGCGAAGAGGACGGCTGCCTGGATGCCGTGTTGGCCACCAATATGATCTCGGTCGGACTTGATGTGGCGCGGTTGGCACTGATGATTATTAATGGCCAGCCGTTGACTACGGCGGAATATATCCAGGCCAGCAGCCGCGTGGGCCGTAGCGATGCGCCCGGTATAGTGTTCGCGAACTATTACCGTGAACAGGCACGCAGCCTGTCACACTACGAGAGTTTTCGTCCCTACCATGAGGCGTTCTACCGCTTTGTTGAGCCTACCAGCGTCACGCCTTATACCTACCAGGCCCGTCTGCGCGCCCTGCCGGCGGCGTTGGTCATCGTAATGCGACACGGTGGGTTTGGATTGTTGAATAACGGTGCAGCTGCCAACTTTGATCCGAACGATTCGCAAGTTTCCAAAGCGGTTCAACAACTCAAACGACGTTGCGTGCTGTCATCGCCCGATCAGGGCGATGAGGTCAGCGGGCATATTGACACCCTAATTGCTGATTGGCAGGTCGAGGTCGAGCGCTGCCGCTTGGCCCGTAGACAATTGGAGTATCAAGTCCCCGAAAAGGACAATGGGCGTGATCGCCTGTTGTACAACCATGATGATCGTATTCGCGGCCTGTGGCCGACTTTGCAATCGCTGCGCAACGTCGAAAACACTGCCCTGCTCAAGGCACTATGAACGATGGCCGATGAACTGATTCCGATACGCTTGTCACACCTGCTCGGCCATAGCGGCGTAGGGGCTATCGTCCGAGGCGCGAATGGGCTTGTGGTTGTTCAGGACACCCGACAATGGACAGATCGTCAGGGCCTCTCCGCCGGCAAGTTGATTCCGTATGTGGAGCGCGTGCGTGCCGCGTTGGGCATCGAGGAGCAACTGCGCGAGCCGCCTGTGGCGAAAGAGCTGGCGAATGGACAGGTAGATGGCCCTTGTGTACCGGCGACGCGATTCCCCTCCTGGATGCGCTGCCCGTCCTGCGGCGCCATGTATCGTTGGCCATGGCGGCAAGATCAGCCTGATCACGCTCCCCATTGCAATAACCAAGATTGCAAATATCGCCCGAAGCTGGAGCAGGTGACTTGGGTGCTTGCTCATTCAAATGGGTACCTTGCCGATGTGCCGTGGCATTTTCTCGCACATCAGGGTAGCCGTGATCCCTCACAACGCAACTGCAAAGTACAAGATCAATTACGTTTAATTGAGCGTGGCTATGAAGAGCGCATATTAAGGTGTGGCGCCTGCGGTGTTGGAGCCCGTTTTCGTGGTGATGAGCGAGTGGGCTTTGGTCAGGGCCGAAAGCAGCCGTGGACCAAAGATGATCTGGTTCCGCCAATGGAGGCAGGGGATGAAGGTGACAATGAACAGGCGCAGGTGTTGGTGATCAATGATACGCGGGTTTATGTGCCCGTCGCTGCATCCGTTCTGGTGATTCCACCGGAATCCCGTGTCCGCAAGGGAACTGTTGTAGATCGACTGTACCGCAACTCCGGTGACCGTAGTCGCATAGACGGGGCACGAACACCATTGGCGAGGAAAGGCATCATACGAACGCTCGCGACGGAATATCGTTGCACCTCCAATGATATCGAACTCGCATTGGCTGATCTCGACCGCGGTTATCCCTTATACGGTGAGAACCTTACGCCCGGGCAATTGCGGGAAAGTGAGTTTAAGGCATTCCTGGAAGTGCTACCCGACCAGCGAGAGGATGAAGATCTGGTGACACGCAACAGAAGTAATGAGTGGCGTGAGCTGGCAAGTGCGGAAGATTCAAATTCTGAGGTCCGAAAATTTGTTGATTGTGTTCGCCACCTTGTCCGTGTGGATCGTCTCAAGGCAGTGAAAGTATTCAAGGGCTTTAACCGCCTGGGGGGAGAGCAAATTGTGCCACCGGACATCGTTGGGGAAACCGATTGGTTGCCAGCTATAGAGCTGTACGGAGAGGGCATCTTTCTTGCGCTGGATGAGAGCAGGCTCAAAGCATGGGAGCAAACACCGGCGGTTGTTTTACGACTGAATCGACTACTTCCCCGATTCGCCCAATCCGGTCGTGATACCCCCAATCCGTTGACCACGCGTTTTATGTTATTGCATACGTTGTCACACCTGCTGATGCGGCAAATCGAGTCCGAAGGCGGCTATCCGGCTGCTTCGTTGATTGAGCGAATCTACTGTTCCAGTGCGCCGGAACCCATGGCCGGTATTCTTATCCATGTCGCTGTACCTGACATCGCGGGTTCGCTAGGTGGCCTGGCTGAGCTGAGTGAACCACGGCGATTTTTAGGTATTCTGATCCGGGCGCTGGAGCATTCACGCTGGTGTTCGCTTGACCCAGTATGTAGTGAGCATGAAGGTCAGGGGCCAGGTTTGCTGAATCGCGCTGCCTGTCACGCCTGCGCACTGGTACCAGAACCCGCCTGTGAATACGGCAATACTTTGCTGGATCGAGGTTTCGTCAAGGACGATGCCACAAACGGGTTGCCTTCATTTTTTGGGATAACCTGAATATGTCAGTCGATCGCACTCGCCGATTCAGCCTCCCTGGTATTCATGACCTGAACAAGGATCAGGATGAGGCGCTGGCGCTACCAATGGAGGGGCAACACCTGATCGTGGGTGGTCCTGGTACGGGGAAATCGGTCGTTGCTCTCCTCCGAGCGCGCCGACTCAAGGAGGCAAACAGAACCTATTGGACGCTCGTTTACAATCAACTGTTGCATCACTCGAACCGTCACTTGTTCGGCAGGGATAAGCCTTTCGCTGCGATGACTTGGGATCGTTGGTTTCGTCGTCACTTTGAAAGACGTCTATCAGCACAAGTACCAACGCTAGAGCCGGAGTATCCAGGAGGATATCGCCCGATTGATTGGAATGCTGTTGAACAGCAGGTGCAAACTTTGGAAAGCATTCCGGATCAAAGCGACAAATTTATCGTTATCGATGAGGGGCAAGATATGCCACCTGCCTTTTATCGAACACTGACGCATTTGGGTTTCGAAAATTTCTACGTGGCCGCCGATCAGAATCAACAGATTCACCCCGACAAGTGTAGTTCACGCCAAGACATCGAAAACACGTTAGCAATCGAACCCGGTGACACGTTGGAACTGAAAACCAACTACCGGAATACACGTCCTATTGCGCTGCTCGCACAGCACTTTTACCCAGCGGATCCAGCCAGTCCAAGGCCGGATTTACCCGATATTGTACCGACCGCTGTGACGCCGGAGTTATGGACTTATGGTACGCCAGACACAGCTACACTGACTGCGATTGCAGACAATATCCTTAAATTGAGCGACCGTAATCCACGTAAGCTAATTGGAATCATTACTCCGGACAATAAAGTGCGGACGAAATTTAATGACGCACTTCATCGTGCCAATCCAAGGCTAGATAATGACAAGCCTCCGATCCAGACCTTTATTCATGGCCAGCAGGAATTACCGAACTTCGGCCAAGGTGGCATCATGGTTATAAACGCCCAGTCTTGTAAAGGCCTGGAATTTGATACCGTCATTTTAGCTGATATCGACCAGCACCAACCCAAACGTAATCCTTATGCGCTCAAGGCGCGATTTTATGTCATGGTCACGCGCGCCCGAGAACAGGTCATGTTGCTCCGTACTGGCAACATTTGTCCTGTCGTGGACGGGTTGCTGCCCAGCGATCCCGCTATTCTTGTCAGGAAATAGGACATGATCACGAAAACAGGTACGCCAAAGAAGCCACGAAGTCGACAAAAACCGGCGCGTATTTGGCATCTGGTGACCAATCATCAGAACATGCTTTACATGTTGGCTGCCGGCATGGTGATGGGCCCTGCGGGTTTTCGAGGTAAGCACTATTCTGATCCATTGAGCGTCTATCCTGGCTGGATCCCCTTGTTTCGTGACAAGGTCAAGGTTCCAGCCGATGCTTTGCATAACGCTACCAGTGAACGTAAGCACTTGTTGCCCTGCATCGCATCTTTCGATTTGAGTGCGCTGTCCGGCCCTGTTCGGATGCTGTCGCGGGATGGAGGTATGCGAGATTTCGCCTCACCAGCCGCGAGAAAGCGCAAAGATGACATTGCACTTCTTGTCCGTGCTCCATTACCGCCAACCTTGCTATTGAGTATTAACTTCCGCTCATCCGAAGATAGGCAAGCATTCGAAAATGCAGCCAATGATGTCTCGAACGTCGATCTGCTCCCTTATCGGGTTGAGATTGCGGAATCGATGTTTTCCTCCAACGGAGAGGTCACGTGGCCAGCAGAGCAGCCACAAGAGGAGCTGATTGACGATGGTAGTGACAATGCACCAGCTTTCGGACAAGCACTTGGCGGTGTGCTCGCGATGCTGTACCACACTGCTAATCGCAGCGATCTGGGACTCGCGGTCTTTCAGTCAGCAACGGGAGCTGCGGGTGACAAATACAATGAGCTAATCCAAAGCGACCCCATACTGGCAGAGCTTCCAAACTGGATGGGGGGTGTTGAAATATCAGAGCAAGCAGATACCCGTGCCCGGCTCTTTTGGGGCGTTATCCAGTCGCTGGTCATTGCGCAGACGCATGAACGCTCACAAACGCCCATCGATGTGGCGCTTACTTATCTAGAGAATCAGCTTGACCTGCTGCAGGAAACGAAATTTCGACCACGTCTGGAACGATTGATTGCGGATATGCGTGGTTTCCTCGGTCTCGGCGGTGGGACAATCACTGAACTGCTTGAGCGGCACAAGGGATCTTTGTCGAGGCCTTTACTGTTGTTCTGCCTGCGTGAGCATTGCACGGATCTGCTGGAATTTTCACATCCGTTATTGAAAGATATTGAGTACCTGCTTGCTGGAATTCTGTTCGGTGTGCGCGATACCTGGCTGCAGTTACCTAAGGAGCTGCGCGATCCGAATCTGTCTGCCTACGTGGCTTTCCAGATGGCAAATGCTGAGCACCGCATACAAGGTGATAACCTTGCCATGGATGCGCCACGACGTCCGAAACCCTTGCGAGAATTATTTACTTCGCCAAGCGGTGAGTGGAACAGCATGACGAAGGACGTAGCCGTAGAGCTCGCGAACAAATGCAATTGGAACCATTGTATTCAGACACGCATCACTCTGGCGGAGGGTGATTTACCTGAAAGTTTTGAACGAAATGATTTGCAGGTAGTGCTACCGGGGAGGGTAACGGCTGTTACGGAAGAAGTAGATGAGAGCAAATTTCTGCATCGTTTGGGGCAATGGCCGCTGATAGCTCCCCAGATCGAATCCGAAGTGCGAAACCAAATTGGAAGTTTGCAAGAAATTGAAAAAAGGGCAAACGGAATCGGTTCATCATGCGAATGATTCCCAGTCAACCCCTGAGGACCAGCAGTAATGCGGAAATACGCATGTTTGACCAGCTGCGCGCGGCATTTGCCAGGCCGGACCAGACGGGTTGGTTTGCTATGCATTCACTCAACCTCCCGCGGCATGAGTACAAGCGGTTTGGAGAAATCGATTTTGTGATATGCGGGCCGGATGGCCTTTTTGTGCTAGAGGTCAAAGGAGGTGGAGTGTCTTGCCATAGTGGCATCTGGGAAACTACGAACCGATATGGTGAAACCGAGCGATTGCGGGAGTCGCCGTTCAAACAAG
The DNA here is from genome assembly GCA_020442915.1 of Thiothrix sp. Lineage (GTDB taxonomy): Bacteria > Pseudomonadota > Gammaproteobacteria > Thiotrichales > Thiotrichaceae > Thiolinea. The sequence continues at coordinate 24,347 of JAGRJD010000072.1, forward strand.
TGGAGGGAGCACTGCATGGTTTACGAGGGAAACTTCCCGCTTCTCTCTCCAATGTTCTTGTGGTCGGTTACGGTGTGGTCATGCCGGATGTTGAACGGCTTCCCGATAGCGCGGAATGGGATCGAGCCGTTCTCGCGGACGGCCGGGACTTCAGGCAGTTCGAAAAGTGGCTGGAGCGATTTATTAAGTACTGGCATGCGAAGGATGCTCACAGGACTGCCGCAACCCCTTCTCAGTTAAATATACTGCAGCAACACTTGCGACCTGATTTCGAGGCTGTTGTGCCATTACATGTTTCTGCCCATGAGGTCGAAACCCGTATTGCTCGCCTGACAGAGGATCAACTGAGGTTGATCGATGTCGTTGAAGCCAACCCGCGGGTAATATGTTCCGGAGGGGCTGGGACAGGGAAAACAATGCTGGCGCTTGAACTGGCGAAGCGCTGGGGCGCATCTGGAATGAAAACCGCGCTGGCCTGCCATTCACCTTGGCTGAAGCGCTCCCTGGAACGGACCGCAGTGCCCGGGCTGATTGTCAGCCTGGCAGAGTCGATTCATATCGCAGCCAAGCGTGCCAGCATTGAAAGATTCGATGCATTGATCGTCGATGAAGGTCAGGACATATTGAACATGGATGTGCTGGCCCGGCTGGATAGCTGTTTGCATGGTGGTATTCGCGAAGGCTGTTGGTGCTTTTTCCACGACGCCAACAATCAATCCGGACTGTGCGGCTCTTATGTGCCCGAGGCCTACGATTATCTGAAAAGTATTTGCCCGGTGCGAATCCCGCTAAAGACAAATTGTCGGAACTCACTTCCGATCCTGCAGCGGATACAAGGTGATCTGGGCGCTGATGTCGGTTATTCAGGTGTTGGTGACGGCCCTGCGGTACGTGAAGTACGTGTCGCGGACGCAGACGGTGCTATCCAAGCTCTAGAGAAAGAGCTGCACGACCTGGTGGATGGAGAGGGATTCAATCCGGGAGACATCATCGTGCTTTCGCCTTTACCATTTGCACAGTCCTGGACGTCTTCTCTGTCCGAGCATTTGCGAGATTCAATCTCCGTTCTGGATGACGCGTCACCGCGCAACATGAAGCGTCATACCATTGGCTTTGCGCAGATTGGAGATTACAAAGGGCTTGAGAGCGAGGTAGTTGTTCTTGTCGATTTGCCAAGCCCTGGATATAGCGAGCCTCTGCGTTCACTTCACTATGTTGGGATGAGTAGGGCGCGCGCGCTGTTGAGCATGATCTGTTGCTGATGGCGCACATGTGGCTACTGATCCGACCTTCCGCAGACCTGGATTTCGGATAATTATAATTAAAATCTATTGATATAAATAAAGAATATTGTTGAATCAAGGGGGCAGATGGCGGAAGATGTCCAACTGTATCAGTTCATCACAATATTTGCATATTCTGAGGTTCGCATGAGCGCATTACCGGAATTCGAGCGGCGCGAGCGCCAGCAGGTCAAGGCCACCACCTGCTATATGTGCGCCTGTCGCTGCGGCATCAAGGTGACGGTCGAAGACAACAAGGTCCGTTACATCCAGGGCAATCGTGATCACCCGGTCAACAAGGGGGTGCTGTGCGCCAAGGGCAATGCCGGCATCATGAAGCAGAACTCGCCGGCCAGACTCAATTCACCACTGATGCGCAAACCCGGAACCGGGCGGGGTGAGGGTGAGTTTGTCGCCATCAGTATGGCCGAGGCACTGGATATTCTGGAGGCCCGGCTGCGCAGGATTCGTGAGACCGATCCCCTGAAGCTGGCGTATTTCACCGGACGTGACCAGATGCAGGCCCTGACCGGCTTCTGGGCCGGGCAGTTCGGTACCCTGAACTGGGCTGCCCACGGGGGTTTCTGCTCCGTGAACATGGCTGCCGGGGGGCTTTATACCATGGGGCATGCGTTCTGGGAGTTCGGTGATCCCGACTGGGAGCGTACTAAATATTTCATGATGTGGGGTGTGGCCGATGACCATGCCTCCAACCCGATCAAGATCGGGCTGGAAAAGCTCAAGCGCAACGGTGGCAAGTTTGTGGGTGTGAATCCGGCCCGCACCGGCTATCAGGCCATTGCCGACGAGTGGGTGGGCATCAGGCCCGGTACCGATGCCATGCTGGCCCTGTCCATGCTGCATGTATTGCTCAAGCATGATCAGTTCGACTGGGAATTCCTGATCCGCTATACCAATGCGCCGTATCTGGTGGTGCATACACCGGGCGAAAAGGGGCATGGCCTGCTGGTACGGGATGCCGAGGGCCATCCGCTGGTCTGGGACATGGAACAGGGGGCACCGGTGAACGGCAGGCTGGCGGACATCACGCCGGCACTGTTCCATGAAGGTGAAGTCGGGGGCAGGCCGGTCAGGTCCGTTATGGCGCTGATTGCCGAGGAGTATCTGGATGAACAGTACGCGCCGGAAAATGCCGGCAGAATCTGCGGTGTGCCGGCGGCGCAGATCGAGCGGCTGGCGCTGGAAATGGCCCATGTGGCCTTCAGGGAAAGCATTGTGATCGAGGTACCGGAGGGCTGGACCGACTGGGCCGGGCGCAAGCATTACCAGTTTGTGGGCCGCCCGGTGTCCATGCACGCCATGCGCGGGATTTCGGCGCATTCCAACGGTTTCCAGACCTGCCGTGCCATCCATTTCCTGCAGATCATGCTGGGCTCCATTGATGTACCGGGCGGACATCTGGCCAAGCCGCCGTACCCGAAGCACATTCCACCGGCCCTCAAGCCGGTCAAGGACTGTGCGCCGAATACGCCGCTCAAGGGGCCGCCGCTGGGTTTTCCGACCGGTCCGGAGGATCTGGTGCTGGATGAAAACGGCAGGCCCCGGCGTATCGACAAGGCCTACTCCTGGGATGCCCCCCTGTCCAACCACGGCCTGATGCACATGGTCATCACCAATGCCGTCAAGGGGGATCCGTATCGCATCGACACCCTGATGATGTTCATGGCCAACATGGCCTGGAATTCGACCATGAATACCGCACAAATCCAGGACATGCTGCGCGAGCAGGATGAGGACGGTGAGTACAAAATCCCCTTTATCGTCATTTCCGATGCCTACCATTCGGAAATGGTCAACTTCGCCGATCTGGTGATTCCGGACACCACCTACCTGGAGCGCTTCGACACCATTTCCATGCTGGACCGTCCGATTTCCGAGCCGCATGCCGCCTGTGATTCCATCCGGCAGCCGGTGATCAACCCCGAGCGTGAGGTGCTGTCCTGGCAGGAGGTGCAGCTGGAGCTGGGCATGCGCCTGGGCTTCCCGGCCCTGACCAACAAGGATGGTTCGCGCAGGTACAAGGACTATAAGGACTTCATCATCAACTGGGAGAAGGAACCGGGTATCGGATTCCTGTCCGGCTGGCGGCTGGATGAAAACGGCAATGAAGTTCACCTGCGCGGCAGGCCGAATCCGCAGCAGTGGGAGCGCTACATTGAGCACGGTGCTTTCTTTGAAATGGAGCTGCCGGAAAATACGCGCTATTACCGGCATGCCAATCGTGATTATCTGGCGTTTGCCCGGCAGGCGGGCTGGGTCGGTTCCACGGACCAGATTGTGATCGAGCTGTATTCCGAAACCCAGCAGCGCTTCAAGCTGGCCGGGCAGGGCCTGTATGACGGCCCGATGCCGACTGAAGCGCACCATAAACAGCGCCTGAGCACCTATTTCAATCCACTGCCGTTCTATTACAAGCCGCTGGAACAGGGCCGCGTGGATGAGGAAGCGTATCCGTTTTACGCCGTCAACCAGCGTCCGATGTTCATGTACCATTCCTGGGACTCGCAGAATGCCTGGCTGCGCCAGCTCTGTGCCCAGAACTTCCTGTACATGAATCGTGCCCGGGGTGAGGAACTGGGGATTCAGGACCAGTCCTGGTGCTGGGTCGAGTCCCACAATGGCAGAATCCGGGTGCAGGTGAAGCTGATGGAAGGCTGTCAGCCGGATACGGTCTGGACCTGGAATGCGATCGGCAAGCAGAAGGGGAGCTGGGGCCTGAGCGGGGATGCGAATGAATCCAATCACGGCTTCCTGATGAACCACCTGATTTCCGAGCTGCTGCCGAAGCGGGGTGATGCTGAAGATGCCGTGACCAACTCCGACCCGATCACCGGGCAGGCGGCCTGGTATGACCTCAAGGTGAAAATCTATCCGGCAGCGGCGGGGGAAACCGGTACCTGGCCGACCTTCCCGGCCATCAAGCCCCTGCCGAATGGCAATCGTTCGCCTGGTGTGCTGCGTTACCAGACGCACCGGGCAGTGCACCTGAAGCGCAGTCTGGAAGACATCCTGACCCGTGGCAGCGTGCATGATGCCAACCAGGGCGCAGTGGCAGAGGAGGACGAGGCATGAAGCTCGGACTGGTGATTGATCTGGATGTGTGTGTGGGTTGCCATGCCTGTGCCGTGTCCTGCAAGCAGTGGAATACCTCGGGTACCACCGGCCCACTGACGGATTACCATCCTTACGGTGAAGACCCGAGCGGGGTCTGGTTCAACCGCATCCGCCATTATGAGGTCGGTGATTATCCGAACAACAAGACCATCAACTTTCCGATGTCGTGCATGCACTGCGAGCAGGCTGACTGCGTGGATGTCTGCCCGACCGGTGCCAGCTACAAACGTGCCGAAGACGGGGTGGTGCTGATTGACCAGGACAAGTGCATGGGCTGCAATTACTGCTCCTGGGCCTGCCCGTATGGTGCCCGGGAGCTGGACCGTGAGTCCGGCACCATGAAGAAGTGCACGCTGTGCATTGACCGGATTTATGACGAGCGTCTGGACCCTGTCGACCGTCAGCCTTCCTGTGTCATCACCTGTCCGGCCCATGCCCGGCATTTTGGTGATTTTGACGATCCGGATTCCCCGGTCAGCCGGCTGGTGCGCGAGCGGGCCGGTTATCAGCTCATGCCCGAGCTGGGCTACCATCCGGCCAACCAGTACCTGCCACCGCGCCTGACGCGTCCGGTACCGGTGGAGGATGTAAAAGGGAAATCCCTGATCCATTCGGTCAGGGACTGGGTCAACAAGGCAGTTGTGCGCTAGGGAGGTCTTTCACCATGCATCCGGCTTTCTCCGTTATTTTCTTCACTGTGGCCTCCGGTGCCGGCTACGGCCTATTCATGCTCATGGTGCTGGCACGCCTGTTCAATGCTGAAGGCATGAACATGGGCACCATGCTCAGCGCCGGGATGCTGGCGCTGGTGCTGATTAGCGCAGGGTTGCTGTCATCCACTTTCCATCTGGCCAATCCAAAAAATGCCTGGCGGGCGTTTTTCCGCTTCCGCACCTCCTGGCTGTCGCGTGAGGGGGTGTTTGCGGTGCTGTTCTACCCGTTTGCATTGCTGTACCTGCTGCTGCTCTGGGTGCTGGATAACCAGAACAGCACCATCATGAGCGGCATCGGCGTTCTGGCGCTGCTGCTGGCGCTGGCCACCGTGTTCAGCACCGGCATGATCTATGCCTGCCTGAAGACCATCCGCCAGTGGAATACTGCCCTGACCCCGGCCAATTACCTGCTGATCGGCCTTGCAACCGGGGGCGTGCTGCTGGTGATGCTGATCATGATGAACGGCGGACGTGGCAGCAGTGTGGCCTGGCTGGCCGGTACATTGCTGCTGATTGCGGGCATCACCAAGGCGGTGTATTACTTCTGGATCCGGACGGTCATCGGTCCGAGCATCAATACCGCCACCGGTTTCACCCGTGCCCAGGTGCGGCTGCTGGATACCGGGCACACGGCCGGCACCTTCCTGACCGATGAGTTCGGGTATCAGGCGGATCCGCAGCTGCTGGATTCGTTGAAGTATATGGTGTTCATCTTCGGCTTTTTCCTGCCGGCCTGTTTCATGGCTGCGGTGTTTGCCGGTGCCGGCGGCTGGGGCAGTGCCCTGCTGGCGGCCCTGTGCGCGCTGGGGGGAATCGGGGTGGAACGCTGGCTGTTCTTTGCTGAGGCCCGCCATGTGGTGAACCTGTATCATGGGGCACAGCGGACCTGAGCAGTTCCGGGAGGAGGGCTGGACAGGTCTGGACGTGCCCGATACCAGTCAATCAGTTCACCGGCAACCGCAGCGGTTCCCACTTCGCGGTTGGTGACCAGACGCCAGATGAGGGGCGGCTTTCCGGGCGGCGGGCTGATTTCTTTGGCCTGCACCAGCGTCAGCGTCATCGGCTGCTGGCTTTTGGGGTTCAAGGTATTAAGCTATAGCAGTCAACCCAAGTGGAGAAAACTGCCATGCAATTACGCTACACCATCCTGTACGTCCAGAGCGTTGCTGACACCCTGGACTTCTACACCCACGCTTTCGGTCTGCCCCGGAAATTGCTGCACGAATCCGGTGATTACGGGGAACTGGACACCGGCACAACCACGCTGTCATTTTCCAGCTTCGGCCTGATGCAGACGCTGGGCAAAACGCCCGGTCAGGCTGATCCGAAACAGCCTGTCTTCGAGCTTGCCTTTGAAACGGATGACGTGCAGGCCGCCCTGCAACAGGCATTGGCGGCAGGCGCGACGCTGGCGAAGGACGTCGAGGAAATGCCGTGGGGACAGACCATCGCCTATGTGACTGACCCGAACGGTTTTTTGATCGAAATTTGCAGCCCGGTTGCTCAGGGATAGGCGCGGGCATCCAGCTGACTGCCCATTCAATAATGGAAACCGTGCAAACTGCTTCCCGGCGTCACAGTTTCTTTTTCTTTCCGTGTGCCAGCCTGCAAGGGGAAATAAAGTCAGCCAGTACCGGATTGCCGCCTCCGCTATCGGCAGCCGGTTTTTGCCACCGACCTTGATGCCCCGAACAGGGTCCTGCGGGTGTTCACGCCCGCTGGTGATCCGCACCGATCAGCTCGATCGCGTAACCGTCCGGGTCTTCGAGGAAGGCGATGATGGTGGTCCCGGCATTCATCGGCCCGGCTTCGCGGGTGATTTTGGCACCGGCTGCACGCACTTTTTCGCAGGCAGCATACACATCCGGCACTTCCAGCGCGATGTGGCCGTAAGCGCTGCCAGGCTCGTATTTTTCCACGCCCCAGTTGTAGGTCAGCTCGATCACGGTGTGATCGGCCTCATCGCCATAACCGATGAAAGCCAGCGTGAATTCACCCCCCGGATAATCCTTGCGGCGCAGCAGTTGCATGCCCAGCACGCGGGTGTAAAAGTCGATGGAGCGGTCGAGGTCGCCGACGCGCAGCATGGTATGAAGGATACGCATGATGGAACTCCTGTGTGGGTGTGAAGGTATTGTGCCTGTAGTGAAAAAGATCGGCAACAACCTGATTTTTTTTGAACCATTGCATTTGATGATCCTCCGCATTTGCCAGCAACCTTCCGGAGCAATATAGTGACTTTCGATGTCGAGGACACCCATGCCGCAGTATTATATGCAGGCGTATTGATCACACTACCAAGGAGAACTCATGTCCAACCTGACTTTGTACACCAACCCGCAATCACGCGGCCTCATCGCCCACTGGATGCTGGAGGAGCTGGGCGAGCCTTATGAAACCGTGTGGCTGGATTATGCCACCAGCATGCAGGCTCCCGAATACCTCGCCGTCAACCCGATGGGCAAGGTGCCGGCACTCAAACATGGCGACGCACTGGTGACTGAAACCGCCGCCATCTGTGCGTATCTGGCGGATACTTTTCCTGCGAAAAACCTGATCCCGCCTGCCGGTTCGCCGCAGCGGGCAACCTATTACCGCTGGCTGTTCTTCGCCGCCGGGCCGGTGGAACAGGCCGTGGTCACCCGGTCACAAAAATGGTCGGTTACACCCGAGCAGGAAGGTTTTCTCGGCTTCGGCAATTACAATAAAACCATCAGCACCCTGCGCAGCGCGCTGCAACCCGGCCCGTATATCTGTGGTGAGCAGTTCACCGCCGCCGATGTCTACGTCGGGTCGCACATCAGTTGGGGCCTGCTGTTCGGCACGATTGAAAAGCACCCGGATTTCGAAGCTTATGCACAACGGCTGTACGCCCGCCCGGCCTACCAGCGCACCCAGCAGCTGAACGAGGTGCGCCGCGAACAGGCGTGATTGTGTTGCGGATGGCCTTTTACCCGCAGGCTTTCGGTGCCACGGAGCTGATGCGCCTCACCGATTGATTGAAGCGGTCAAGGGTGGCATTGGCACAGTGCCCGTGCCGGGTGTAGGATGGAAGCCCGGTTCTACATGGGGAGGAAATATGTCTGTTCGTCAATGGACACGCTGCAGCCTGTTGCTGCTGGGTACTGTGGGGTGGAGCCACACCGGTTTTGCGACCGAATACGTCTACCTGCTGGCAGGACAGTCGAACATGATGGGCAGAGGCAAGGTCAGCGAGCTGGCACCGGGCCTGCGCCAGACACCAGCCAACGTCAGTTTTTATTATCAGGGACGGCAGCAGCCGCTGGCCCGCTTCAGCCATTTTGGCCCGGAAGTGCTGCTGGCGCACCGGCTGGCACAGGCTCTGCCGGACGATCATCACATACTGGTGAAGTTCGCTGCCAGCGGCAGCTATCTGCGTCAGTGGCTGCCCGGCTCCCCTTTATACAAAGGGCTGCTGCGCCAGCTGTCCTACATCCCCACCTGGAGTGGCAAGCCGGCGTCATTAAGTGCCATTTTCTGGATGCAGGGCGAGAGTGATGCCCGCAGCGCAAAATCGGCACAGGCGTATGGCAGCCGGCTTCAGTACCTGATCCGGCGCCTGCGCACCGATACCGGCTCCCCCGGAGCAGCAGCTTTTATCGGCAAAATCAATCCGGGCAGTGATGCCTTCCACTGGCGAACACAGATCCAGGACCAGCAGCAACAAGCGACCCAGACCCTGCCCATGACTTACCTGGTCGATACCGGCGGACTGGGCAAACTCTGGGACCAGCTGCATTACGATGCCCGGGGGCAGATCGGTCTGGGTGAACGCTTCGCCAGCCGGTTCCTGCAACAGCACCGGCCCGCCCGGACGGACAGGCCCCCTGCAGCAGCCATCCCGGCGGCAGCTCCGATGCCACCATCACCGACCACAGCCACGGCCCGACCCGATAACGAAAACACCCGGCCCATCTCCCGCCTTGTATCCACATCACCGGAAACAACCGTGCATGCTGCGTCATCCGGCACTATCGCCAGCAGCAACACGGTCCCGAGCTCAAAGCAGCAAACACTGCGCCAGCAGGCCGAGAGGCAGGCGGAAAGGCGTGCAGCCTGGCAGCAACGGCGCCAGCAGCAACGCCAGCGTCAGTACCTGCGCCTGCTGGAATATCAGCAACGCCAGCAGCAATATCGCCAGCGCACCCCGGAATAGCCATGGAAACGGCACGCCTTCCTCAATAGGGGCGCTCACCGATCCAGTTGCCGGGTGGATCATAACTGCAGACCCAGACCTGACCGTAGTCGGGGCAGAAGCTCATGCCGCAGCCCACCCGGGTGGTGGAGCGCCAGATCATCTGGGTATAGTGGCCGCACTGCTTACCGGGGCGGCAGCTGTTGGACCCGTAGTGGTAATGCTGCCGCTCACCGGCCCAGTCGTCTGCCACCTGTGCAGCACTCACCGGTTGCAGGCTGAGGGTGCCGTCGCTCCAGTATTCCGGGCTGGCCCAGAACAGGTTTTCCCCGTATTGCCGGTAATCCTTGCCGGCTTCCTGACGGTGAATCATGCGGCAACCACGACTGGAGGCCAGATAAGCGGACCAGTCCTGGGCATAGGCTGCCAGCTGTGGCGACCAGGACAGCGGCTTCAGCCCCAGCCGGGTCCGGACCTGATTATGAGCCGCCAGCATGCCGAACATGCTGGCAGGGGTACGGGCAGGTGCCACCGGCATCACATTGCACGCAGAGCAGAAAGCAGTTAATACCAACAGGGCATTTCTTGTTTGCATCAACACTTCCCCTCAGGCCATATCTGCCGGGAACAGCCCGGTCTCTCCCTGCGCGCCCCGAACAATCAGCGCAAAAACGGATTGGTGCGGCGCTCCCTGCCGATGGTGGTATTCGGGCCATGCCCCGGCACCACCACCACGTCATCCCCCAGCACCCAGAGCCGGTTCCGGATCGAATCCAGCAGCTGCTGGTGATTCCCGCGCGGAAAGTCCGTGCGCCCGATGGAACCGGCAAACAGCACATCCCCACCGAACACGACACCGGCCTCACGGTTGAACAACACCACATGACCGGGGGTATGGCCAGGCGTGAGGATAACCTCAAAGCTTTCCCCACCGACCTGCAGGCTGTCCCCATCCGCCAGCCAATGGTCCGGACGGAAAGCTTCATGTGCCGGGAAACCGAACTGGCGCGACTGCAGCGGCAGGGCATCAAGCCAGAAGGCATCCTCCTCATGCGGCCCCAGCACCGGAATACCGTAATGCCTTGCCAGCACCTGCGTCCCGCCGACATGATCCAGATGCCCATGCGTCAGCCATACGGCCACCGGCTTCAGCCCTTCACGCGCCACCACCGCCATCAGCTTTTCCGTATCCCCGCCGGGATCGATAAAGGCACAGTCCCTGCCGGTCTCGCACCAGACGATGCTGCAGTTCTGGGCAAACGGAGTGACAGGAACACTGAGGTATTTCATGTGGCAGCCCTTATCAGGATAACAGACCCCATGTTAAAAACCGGCAGCGGCAAAATCAATGCCGGTGTGCAGGGGCCGTCGGGGACAGACGGCAGAGAAAAGCCTACAGTCGATTGAACCGCATGGCAGACTCAGGCAGACTTATGTTCATAACAGAGACCGGAATTCGTCCTGAACATCCTTTAACAAACCTTTTCACAATGAGGCATCAACATGGCAATTGTAGACCTGATCATTCTGCTGGCGATTGGCGCGGCTGCCGGCTGGCTGGCCGGTAACCTGATGAGTGGCGGTGGCTTCGGCCTGATCGGCAATATCGTGGTCGGTATCGTCGGCTCTTTCATCGGTTCATTCCTCGGGAATGTTCTCCTCGGCGGCATGAACCTGAACATGCCGAGCTGGCTCAGCACCCTGATCCTGTCCACCATTGGTGCCGTGGTACTGCTGTTCATCGTCAAGCTGGTCAAGCGAGCCTGACGATTGTCCTGAAAAAAACAACAAGCTGAGTTTCCCATTCATTTTCATTGCATCACGCTCCTGTCCGGAACAGGTCAGACCCTGAAGCCCCGGACAGGAGTTTTTTTATTGTCCCCGGTATTCCTGCCCTGAAATCCTGAAATCCCGGCCGGTTTTGGCTTATGATAGTCCTCCGCAGCGTACCGCGCGGAAAATCCAACAAAGACCCACATACCTACCGGAGAAGGAACCTATGGCTGAGGAACTCAATCAGGCCGCCCTGGATTATCACCGTTACCCCATTCCAGGCAAACTGGAAGTCAATCCCACCAAAAACATGGTCAACCAGCGTGACCTGGCACTGGCCTACTCACCCGGGGTGGCGGCTGCCAGCCGCGCCATTGCCGAGGATCCGATGGCGGCAGCCCTCTACACCAGCCGCGCCAATCTGGTCGCCGTCATATCCAACGGTACCGCCGTCCTGGGACTGGGGGCAATCGGGCCACTGGCCTCCAAACCGGTCATGGAAGGCAAGGCCGTACTGTTCAAGAAATTTGCCGGAGTGAATGCCTTTGACATTGAAGTCGATACCACGGACGTGGACCGTTTCGTCGACGCCATCAGCCTGCTGGAACCGACCTTCGGCGGTATCAACCTGGAAGACATCAAGGCCCCGGAATGTTTCGAGATTGAAAGGCGTCTCAAGGAGCGCATGAACATCCCGGTATTCCACGATGACCAGCACGGTACTGCCATCTGCGTTGCTGCCGCGATTCGCAACGGGCTGCGCGTGGCCGGCAAAAATATCGAAGACGTGAAGCTGGTGTGTTCCGGGGCCGGGGCTGCGGCCATCGCCTGTCTGAACCTGCTGTGCGAAATGGGCCTGAAAAAAGAGCACATCACGGTCAATGACCGTTTCGGCATCATCTGGAAAGGGCGTCAGGAGGAAATGAACCCCTACAACTCGGCCTATGCGATTGAGACCGATGCTCGCACCCTGGATGATGTCATGGAAGGTGCAGACGTGTTTCTGGGCCTGTCCGCACCCGGTGTCCTGAGTCAGGCCAATGTGCGCAAGATGGCCGCCAATCCACTGATTCTGGCCCTGGCCAATCCGACTCCGGAAATCCTGCCGGACGAAGTGCATGAAGTACGTCCGGATGCCATCGTCGCCACCGGGCGCAGTGATTACCCCAATCAGGTCAACAACGTGCTCTGCTTCCCGTTCCTGTTCCGGGGTGCGCTGGATGTCGGGGCCACGGAAATCAATGAAACCATGAAGGTCGCAGCGGTGGAGGCGATTGCCGATCTGGCCACCCGCGAAGCGTCGGACCAGGTGGTATCCGCCTATGGCGGCAAGGCTTTCAGCTTCGGGCGTGAGTACCTGATTCCCAAGCCCTTTGATCCGCGCCTGATGACCATCATTCCAGCCCGGGTCGCCAAGGCGGCCATGGATACCGGTGTGGCCACCCGCCCGATCCAGGACTTTACTGAATACCAGCAGCAGCTGGAAAGTTTCGTCACCCGCTCCGGCATGGCCATGAAGCCGCTGTATGACCGTGCACGTGAGAACCCGCAGCGCATCGTGTTCGCCGAAGGTGAGTCACACCGGGTCATCAATGCCGTCCAGATTTTGGTCGATGATGGTATCTGCCGCCCGGTCCTGATCGGCAAAAAGGACAAGATTCAGGACATCATCACCCAGTACGGCCTGCGCCTGAGCATCGGCGAGAATGTCGAAGTGCTGGATCCGCAGGATAACCCGGACTTTACCCGCCATACCGAAGCCCTGTACCAGCTCATGTCCCGCAAGGGCGTCACGCCGGCCTATGCCCGCCGCATGATGTCCTCCATGCCGACACCGGTGGCCGCCATCATGGTGCGTGAAGGGGATGCCGATGCCATGGTGTGCGGGGTGGAAGGCAATTATGTGTTCCATCTGCGTGACGTGCGCAACCTGATCGGTGCCCGTCCGGATGTTAACGAGCTGTCCGCCGTCACCATGCTGATTCTCAAGCGCGGGACCTATTTCCTGACCGATACCCATGTCAACATGAATCCAACGCCGGAGCAGGTGGCCATCATCACCAAACTGGCAGCGGAAATGATGGAGTATCTCGGCATCGTCCCGAAAGTGGCGCTGCTGTCACACTCCAACTTCGGCAGCCGTCAGGATGCCTTTGCCGAGAAAATGCAGGAAGCCCTCACCATCCTGCGTGAACGCTGCCCGGGCCTGCTGGTGGATGGGGAAATGCATGCCGATGCCGCCCTGTCGGAAGAAATTCGCGAACGCCTGTTCCCGAACTCGGCTTTCAGCGGCTCGGCCAATCTGCTCGTGTGCCCGTCCCTGAATGCCGGCAACATTGCCTACAACATGGTCAAGATGCTGGCAGACGGCATCCCGGTCGGTCCGATTCTGGTCGGTACCCAGTACCCAGCCCAGATCGCCACCGAAAGTACCACCGTGCGCGGTATCGTCAACATGGCCACCATTGCGGTAGTGGATGCCCTGCGCCGCAAGGCCTGATGCTCACACATCCGGCCATCCTGTTGTGCGGATTTTCGGTCTTCAGTGCCCTTGTCATCGGCCTGAGTCAGTACCGCCCCCTTGCAGCCGGAGCCAGCCACTGGCTCCGGCTGCAGGCGGTATTCTGCCTCAGCCCGGAAATGGTGGGCGCTTTATAATGACCCTGAAAAGGTTGTTTTCCCGGTCATCTACAAATTCAATATCCGGGTAGGCGGCCAATGCCCGCATGATGCCACTCCCCAGACCACGGTAAGGCAGAATGCGGCTGGCAAATGACACCAGGATCGGATTGCGAATGTTGGAGTTTCCCAGTTTGATTTTTTCCACCGTCAGATTATTGGGCAGATGACCGGGGCTGATGATTTCAATCCGGTCCCGGAAAATCAGCAGGCGAATGGTAGCAGATACAAAGTAATCACGGTGGATCAGGGCATTGGCAATCAGCTCTTCAAAGACCACCAGCGGAATTTCCAGTTCACCCAGTGAATTCACGCTTTGCCCGGCCTGCAGGTGATGCAGGTTCCAGGTTACAAAGCTGAGTGAATCCCGGAAAACATTCAGCATCTTGCCGCTCATGTCCTGGCTGTCAAGATAGGTCTGTGTATTGGTACCTGTTCCGGGGAATGCCACGGCCCTGACGATAAAAACAGGAAGGTTGAAGCTGGGATTACGGGTGAACAACAATGCACCTGCCACATTGAAAACACCGTCATTTATCAGGTTCATGTTTTCCAGCAGGGTTTCGAGCGGCATATCCAGCTCGACCAGCAAGGTGTGATAATACTTCTGCAGGAAGGCATCAAAATACTCCTTGTCCAGGCTTTTGATCCCCAATCCCTTGGCAGGAATTTCATCACCATGCAGTAAACCCGCAGCCTGATACATGCGCTGGATTTCTTCCCGGGCCGTAACCTTGCGTTTGTCGGCACCACTCTTGACCCAGATCAGACCATTGTTATCTGTTTAGATCCATGTGATTATAAACTCTATCAATTTGGTAAACTGCACCGT
>JAGRJD010000010.1 GCA_020442915.1 Thiothrix sp.
GTGCGATACGGGGTTGCCGTCAGCCAGCATCGTAATGGTTTCAGCATTCTGCGCCAGCCCCCAGGCTTCCATGACAAAGGCATCATTCACGGATACCGGGCCGCTGCAGTATCCCGCCCGCATTGCTGCGCACCCCTTGTACCTTTGCCAAGCTACTCCAAACCTTGGACCATGCAGGAAAACACCCGGATGACCTGCCATGCCTGCATCAGCCTGATCCCGACTTTTCCAGCAGAAAATCAATCACGGTCCGGATACGCCCTGCTTTCTGGCTGTTCTGCAGGTAATAAAGATAGACCCCCGGATACCTGCGCCAGTAAGGCTCCAGCACCGGAATGAAGCCGTCCCGGTCCGGCAGGCGGGCATGTACCGGCTCAAACAGGCGACCAATGCCCAGATGCTGGCGCACCCCGTCGGCAATAACTTCAATGTCATTGGTGATGATGCTGTGTGGCATCTGCACCGTGAACTCCTCACCCTGATGGTTCAGGATCAAGGGCAGAATGCGTCGAGCCGTAATGAAGCGGTAGCCGATCAGACGATGCCGGGGTAATTCCTCCGGTGTCTGCGGCAGGCCATGCCCTTCTGCATAACCGGCTGAAACATACAGCCCTTCTTTAAACGGAGCCAACAGCTGGCGGGCTATCATGCCTTCCTGCAAGTGATCACCGAAACGAATGCCCAGATCATAGCCATCCGCCAACAGGTCGACCTCACCGTCATCTATCGAAATTTCCAGCTCCAGCTGTGGGTAACGCTGACAAAACGCGTTCATCCAGGGCTTCAGAATGCACTGATAGGCAAAACGGGCCACCGTGATGCGTACCTGCCCGGCGGGGACATGCCTCATGTCCTGCACACTTTCCAGCGCATATTGCAGCGATTGTACCGCTTCACGGGTACCTTCCAGCAACCGCTCTCCCGCCTCGGTCAGCTCCAGCTGGCGGGTGGTGCGGTTGAATAGTGGGAGGCCGATATGGGCCTCCAGCAACTTCAACGACTTGCTCACTTAGGCTTGAAATGTTTGCCAAAAATACCAACTAACAGTTCAAACACCTCCAGCACCCGTACAGGTGTCACTACGCGCTGAGGACGATACAGATATACTGGCCATTGCATTTTGGGAATATCCGACAGAACTTCAACCAGTTCACCACTGGCAATGTCCGGCTCGCACACCCATTCCAGCAGCTGTGCAAAGCTCTGCCCTGCCAGTGCTGATTGCCGAGCGGCATACATGTCCCCCGCAATAAATACAGGCTTGTTGACCGAAAACTGGATGTGCTCATTGATATGCCACAAATTCGGACGACCGGAGTTGCGATCTATCACCACGCTCAACGGGTAATTTCTAGCCAAATCCGCCAGATCGTTCGGTACGCCCAAACGCTCGACCAAACCGGGAGCAGCGACAATTTTTTCGCGGACCAGACCCAGATGACGAATGATGAAACGGTTGTCCACAGGGACACCCATGCGCACACCAATATCGATCTGTGATTCGACGACATTCAAAAAAACGGTATCCTTGCGCCAGTCAAGCAGCAACTGTGGATAGGCTTGCACTGCATCGAGTAATTCACGCAATGCTGCCGCCTCACCTGGCATGTCAGGTACAGTGATGCGTACCAGCCCGATCATCTCATCCCGCATGCGATTCCTGGCACCAGCAAACAGGCGCTCACTGTCCTGCAATAGTTGCCAAGCCTGTGGTAAAAACCTGGCTCCAAAATCAGTCAATACGATCTGGCGGGTATTCCGCTGGAACAGTGGCTCCCCCAGGTAATCCTCCAATTCAGCCATAACCCGCGTGACGACTGGCGGTGAGATCGCCAGTCGATGAGCTGTCTCCTTGAATTGCAAGGTTTCAGCAGCACTGCAAAAAATCTTCAGAGCTTCCAATTGGTTTAACATGATTTCTATTTTAGAAAAAATAAAATTCAATTTTATGAATTTAACAACAATTATTAAAGCATTATGCTATATTTTTCTGATTCAATGGTGATGCGATGAGTACCCCCCTCACGTCGATGTTTTTTCAGCTGGCTGTTGCTGCCAGCATAGCCATGATGGTCAACACACAGTCACTGGCAGCACAGACACCAACCTCATCCAATACAGGCGACAACACCATGCAGCTCACGGAACAATGGGATAAGACGTTCCCAAAAATCAGTAAGGTCACTCAGCAGAAAGTGACTTTCAAGAACCGCTACGGCATTACGTTGGCCGCTGACTTGTACCTACCCAAAAGTCAGAGTGAGGACAAGTTACCCGCATTGGTGGTGAGTGGCCCCTTTGGTGCAGTCAAGGAGCAGTCTGCTGGTTTGTATGCCCAGACATTGGCGGAGAGAGGCTTTGCCACACTGGCGTTTGACCCGTCGTTTACGGGTGAAAGTGGTGGTGAAGTACGCAATGTTGCTTCCCCCGATATTTATACGGAAGACTACAGTGCGGCAGTAGACTATCTTGGTTTGCGGCCCGAGGTTGATCGTGAGCGGATGGGTGCCATGGCCATTTGCGGTTTGAGTGGCATGGCTCTGACAGCCGCTGCCAGTGATTCACGTATCAAGGCGGTTGCAACCGCCTCCATGTATGACATGTCGCGCAGTATCAGTCGTGGCTACCAGGATGGCTACACTCATGAACAGCGTCAACAGATTATTGACTATCTCAGCCAGCAACGCTGGACGGACGCTGAAAACGGCAAGCCAGCCCCCGGTTATCATGAAACCATGTTTGATGATAAGGGTGAGATCATCAAGGGAAATCGTGGGCTGCCAGAAACGCTCCCTGACAATCCCAACCCTGTGCTGGCACAGTTTTTTGACTACTACCGCACCCCACGTGGTTTCCATGAGCGCTCCATCAACTCAACAACTGCATGGACAGCTACCACTCCAATGGCTTTTTTCAGCTTTCCGCTGATGGATAACATCAAAATGATTGCGCCACGCCCGGTCATGCTGATTGCGGGGGAAAAAGCTCACTCACTCTACTACTCACAGGATGCCTATCAAGCAGCATCCGAACCGAAAGAGCTGATGATCATTCCCGGTGCTAATCATGTCGATTTGTATGATCGCATGGACAAAATTCCATTTGATAAAATCACGACATTTTTTGAAAACAATCTGAAATAGAGCAACGCTAGATCATCCACAAAAAGGCACCAAGTAGCCGAAAAATCAAACATCAGCATGGGAGTCCGAACAGATGAGAACGATTATTGTACTATTGACCTTCGTGGTGTTAATGGCGAGTGCTCATCTGTCCGCCCATGCTGCCGGAACTACTGACAAAGCTGAGCTGCAGGGGAAGAAATCCATGCCGCAATTGCTGATTACCACCATGGGTGGCCAGACTTTTCATGCTACGCTAGTTGACAGTGAAACTACCAGCGCTTTCCAGAAAATTCTGCCGCTGACTCTGACCATGGAGGATTTACATGGCAACGAGAAGTATTATTACTTTACTCAACAATTTCCGGGTAATGCAGAAAAGGTGCGCCAGATCAACAAAGGCGACATCATGCTCTACGGCAATGACTGCCTGGTCATTTTTTACAAAAATTTTTCCACCACTTATACCTATACCCGCCTCGCTCATATTGATGACCCTACTGATCTGGAAAAAGCACTGGGCAAAACAGATGCAACTGTTACTTTTCAGCTGAAGCACTGACACAACCTGTTCACCCTGTTCATCCTGAGTCGCAGAATGGACTACCTGCACCAGACCGCGCTGCTGTGCCGACTGGACTGGCAGGAGCCGGTTCATTCTCATGGCATGACCTATATTCCGGGAGTGCATGACGAGTCGGTAAAGGCTGAGGTGGAAGCTAGGGCAAAAGCACAGGCCGAACGCCTGATTACCACCATTCGGGAGCTGGGTGTACCGGCAACCATCTGATCAGCATCAGATCAGTAAATAGTTAGCGAACAAGTAACGAGGTACAAAATGGACAATTTTCCTGCTATCGCTTTAGGAACCTGGTCGTGGGGTTCGGGCTTTGCCGGTGGTGATCAGGTCTTCGGCAACCACCTGAGTGCTGCCGACATGCAAGCCGTATTTGCTGCGGCCATCAAGGCCGGGCTGAATCTCTGGGATACCGCTGCTGTGTACGGCATGGGAACCTCAGAAGCTGCACTGGGTGAACTGGTGCGCCAGTACCCGCGTGAAGACCTGATCCTGTCGACCAAATTCACGCCCCAGATCGCCGATGCCCACTCCTCCACCCCGGTGGCGGACATGCTGGAAGCCAGTTGCGAACGCCTGGGTACCGAGCATATCGACATCTACTGGGTACACAATCCAACCCGTGTCAACCAGTGGACAGGGGAACTGATCGGGCTGCTCGAAAGCGGCAGGATCAAGCGGGTCGGCGTCTCCAATCACAGTCTGGAGCAAATCAGACAGGTCAACAGCACCCTGACCGAGGCCGGGTTCCGCCTGTCTGCGGTACAAAACCACTACAGCCTGCTGTATCGAGCCTCAGAGGATACCGGCATTCTGGATTACTGCCGGGAAAACGGTATGGCCTTTTTCGCCTACATGGTGCTGGAACAGGGCGCACTGAGCGGGCGTTACCATCCGCAAAACCCAATGCCGGAAGGCAGTAGTCGGGCTGCCAGCTACAACAAGGTATTGCCACAACTGCAAAACCTGACTGATGCCCTGCAGGCCATCGGCAATACGCATGGTGCCTCAACAGCACAGATCGCCATTGCCTGGGCGCTGGCGAAAGGCACGATCCCCCTGATCGGGGCCACCAAAGTACACCATGTTGAGGATGCCGCACAGGCAGCCAAAGTCCGTCTGAGTGCAGCAGCGGTCAGTACACTGGAGGCTGCTGCGACAGCAACCGGTGTGGATACTCGCGGCTCCTGGGAACAGGTGATGGAATGATCCGCTTGCATAGGCCCTCAGTGTATACCTTGCATGGACATTGCACCAGAATACCTGCCATCATGTGACACCCCCGGAATAAAATCCGGCTTATTTCTTCGCCATGAACTCTATTCCGGATGCACGCCCCGCATCTGTATCGTGAACTGGCAAGGTGCAAAGTACAAAATGGACAATCACGGAGCCAAACATGACTGACTCGTCAAAAAAAATACCCCTGTCCCTGCTGGACCTGGTGGCTGTACGCGAAGGGGGAACCGTCGCCGAAGCCCTGCAGACCTGTGTCACCACCGCACAACACGTGGAAAACCTTGGCTTCAAACGCTACTGGCTGGCTGAACACCACAACATGTCCGGTATCGCCAGTTCGGCCACGGCGGTACTGGTCGGGCACATTGCCGGGAAAACCACGACGCTGCGCGTGGGCTCCGGCGGCATCATGCTGCCCAACCA
Organism: Thiothrix sp.; assembly: GCA_020442915.1. Taxonomy (GTDB): domain Bacteria; phylum Pseudomonadota; class Gammaproteobacteria; order Thiotrichales; family Thiotrichaceae; genus Thiolinea. The sequence continues at coordinate 5,362 of JAGRJD010000010.1, forward strand.
TGCCCCCCTGGTGGTGGCTGAAGCCTTTGGCACCCTGGCAGAACTGTACCCTGGCCGGATTGATCTTGGTCTGGGACGGGCACCGGGGACGGACCAGCCCACCATGCGGGCCCTGCGCCGCAACCGGGTGGAGAGCGAGGCCGACTTTCCGCGTGAGGTCAGCGAGCTGCAACAGCTGCTGGCAGCCCCGCAAGCCGGACAGCGCATCGTGGCCACACCGGGAGCGGGTACCAACGTACCGATCTGGCTGCTGGGGAGCAGTCTGTTTTCCGCACAGCTGGCCGCCGAGCGCGGCCTGCCTTATGCCTTTGCCTCCCATTTTGCGCCACGCCTGCTGCTGCAGGCCCTGCAGGTATACCGGCGCGCCTTCAAACCCTCTCCCACCCTGAGCCAGCCTTATGTGATCATCGGTGTCCCGCTGATTGCGGCTGAGCAGGATGATGAAGCAGAGTTTCTGGCCAGCAGTGTCTATCAGCGGGTGCTCGGCATCCTGACGGGACAGCGCGGCAAACTGCCCCCGCCGATGGCTGACTTTGCACAGGGCCTGAATCCGCAGGCACAGGCGGCCATCAATGACTTTCTGGCCGCAGCGGTTATCGGCAGCCCGAGTACCGTTGCCAGGGGATTGCAGGAGCTGCTCACACTCACACAGGCCGATGAACTGATGCTGGTGTGTGACATCTACGATCCCGGACTCAGGCTGCGATCACTGGAGATTGCGGCACAGGTGGCCGGGGCCTGAACGTGTTCCGCCCCTGCTGAAGTTATTGATCCTCCTGAAGCGCTGCCAGCAGGGTCTCGGCCTTGCTGACTTCAAACTGTTTGGGTGCCTCCACATTCAGGGTTTTCACCACCCCATCCTCAAGGATCATGGCATACCGCTGCGAGCGCATGCCGCCGAAGTCCCCGGTTTCCATAGCCAGCCCCAGCGCTTTGGTCAACGCGGCCCCACCGTCCGCCAGCATGGTGATGGCCTCAGCATTCTGGGCCTTTCCCCAGGCTTCCATGACGAAGGCATCATTGACCGACAGGCAGGCAATCATGTCCACGCCCCTGGCCCTGAAGGCATCCGCATTCACCACATAGCCCGGCAGATGGGCAGCGGAGCAGGTCGGAGTGAAAGCCCCCGGCAAGGCAAACAACACCACTTTTTTCCCGGCAAATAAATCTGCAGCACTGACGCTGTCATGTTTGCCCGCTGCGGCCACGGTCACATTCAGCGCCGGTATACGCTCTCCCACCTTGATCATTTCAGCTCTCCCTGGTTTGACTGCGATTGAAAAGGGCAGTGTACTTCAGACCCGCACCGCCACAAAGTGCTTGATGGCTTCCACATCCGCATCCATGACCTCAAAACGTTGTGGCAGCTGCTCCAGGTTCTCCATTCCCGCCGGGCGCTCCGGCCTGCGCCCCAGCGCCTCGACAATGGCCGCCTCAAACTTGGCCGGCTGGGCGGTTTCCAGCACGATCATCGGAACCCCGGTTTCACGCTGTTCCAGCGCCACCTTGAGCCCGTCAGCGGTATGGGGGTCGATCATGAGGCCATAGCGCTCCTGGCAGTGGCGGATGGTCGCCATCCGCTCTGCATGGGTGCTGGACCCGGAGCGGAAGCCGAAGCCCGGCACACGCCCGAACAGGGTATCCTCGTCATCCTGCTCCTGCGTGAGGTCAAAAGCGCCGCCCTGCTCCACTGCGGACCACAACCTGCGTATCCGCCCGCCATCGCGCCAGGCCAGGTCAAACACAAAGCGCTCGAAATTCGAGGCCTTGGAAATATCCATGGATGGACTGCTGGTGTGAAAGGTGTGTGCCGAGCCCCGAGGCCGGTAGACTCCGGTACGGAAAAACTCGTCCAGCACGTCATTCTCGTTGGTAGCCACCACCAGATGCCGGATCGGCAGCCCCATCATGCGGGCAATGTGCCCGGCACAGACATTGCCGAAGTTGCCGGATGGCACCGTGAAACTCACCGGCTGGTCATTACTGTCCGTGGCGGCAAAATAGCCCCTGAAATAGTAGATGACCTGCGCGGCTATCCGGGCCCAGTTGATCGAGTTGACCGCACCGATATGGTACTGCTGCTTGAAAGCGTGGTCATTGGACACCGCCTTGACCAGGTCCTGGCAATCGTCAAACACCCCGCGCACGGCAATATTGAAGATATTTTCATCCTGGAGCGAAAACATCTGTGCCGTCTGGAAGGCGCTCATTTTCTGATACGGGGACAGCATGAACACGCGCACACCCTGCTTGCTGCGCATGGCATATTCCGCAGACGACCCCGTATCCCCGGAAGTCGCGCCCAGAATGTTGATGTGACGCCCGGTCTTCTGCAGCACGTATTCAAACAGGTGGCCCAGCAACTGCATGGCCATGTCCTTGAATGCCAGCGTCGGCCCGTTGGACAGCCCGAGCAGGCCAAGCCCCGGCTCCAGCACCAGCAAGGGGGTGATGGCATTCGCATCGGTACCGGGGCGATTGTTGCAGTAGACGGCAGCCGTATAGGTTTTATCGACAATGGCCTTGAGGTCTGCAGCCGGAATGTCGGTGATAAAATACGACAGTACCGCCAGTGCCAGTTGCGGATAGCTCATGCCACGCAGGCGGGTCAGGTCCGCATCCGCCAGTTGCGGATAGCTTGCCGGCAGGTACAGACCGCCATCGGGTGCCAGTCCGCCGAGCAGAATTTCACTGAAAGACTGCGGCTGTGACTGCCCACGGGTGGAAATGTACTGCATGCCTTACCCCAGTGACTCGACCCGGATTCGGGTCACGCGGCCACAGATCGAATCCAGGGCTTCAATCGCCCGAACCGCCTCATTCATGTTGCCCTCGCGCACGCGCTGGGTCAGCATGATGATGTCCACGTCCTGATCCACCAGCTCCGGGTCTTTCTGAATCAGCGACTCGATGCTGATGCCGCGATCGCCCAGGATGCGGGTGATATCCGCCAGCACCCCCGGACGGTCATTGGCCCGCATGCGCAGGTAGAATGCCGTTTCCACCGCGTCAATCGGCAGAATCGGCGTATCCGCAAGCCGTGACGGCTGGAAGGCCAGATGCGGCACGCGGTTGTTCGGATCAGCCGTCATGGCACGCACCACATCCACAATATCGGCCACCACGGCAGAGGCCGTCGGCTCGGCCCCGGCCCCGGCCCCGTAATACAGGGTCGGCCCCACGGCATCCCCCTTGACCACCACCGCATTCATGACCCCATTGACATGCGCCATCAGGCGCTGGGATGGAACCAGGGTCGGATGGACACGCTGCTCGATACCGTGCCCGGTACGGCGCGCAATGCCCAGGTGCTTGATACGGTACCCCAGCTCGGCTGCATTGGCGACATCCTCACGGGTCACGCGACTGATGCCTTCCACATAGGTGTGTTCAAACTGGAGCGGAATCCCGAAGGCAATCGAAGACAGGATGGTGAGCTTGTGGGCTGCATCAATACCCTCGACATCGAAGGTGGGGTCGGCTTCGGCATAGCCCAGGGTCTGGGCCTCGGCCAGTACGTCATCAAAGGCACGGTTTTTTTCACGCATTTCGCTCAGGATGAAATTGCCGGTGCCGTTGATGATGCCAGCCAGCCATTCAATGTGGTTGGCCGCCAGCCCTTCACGCAGGGACTTGATGATCGGAATGCCACCCGCCACCGCAGCCTCAAACGCCACGATCACGTTATTGGCCTGGGCAGCGGCGAAAATCTCATTGCCGTGCAGGGCGATCAGGGCCTTATTGGCCGTGACCACATGTTTGCCACTCTGGATGGCCTTCATCACCACATCGCGGGCGATGGTATACCCCCCGATCAGTTCGACAATGATTTCAATTTCGGGGTCTTCCACCACATCAAGGGCATTGTTGCTCAGACGGGTCCGGGTCAGCCCCAGGCGGGTGGCATGGCTGGTATCAAGGGCAGCCGCATAATCAATCACAATGCCGCGCCCGGCCCGACGGGCGATTTCTTCCGCATTGCGGGACAGTACCGTGGCCGTCCCGCCCCCCACTGTACCCAGCCCCAACAACCCGACCTTGACAGGTTTCATACTTGCTCCTTGGTTTTTTCAGCCGCCTGTGCATCCTGACGGAACATCTGCTTCAGGCCGCGCAGGGCCTGACGGGTACGGTGTTCGTTTTCAATCAGGCTGAAACGCACATGATCATCACCGTACTCCCCGAAGCCGATACCAGGTGAAACCGCCACCCTTGCGTCCTTCAACACCTTTTTGGCAAATTCCAGCGAACCCATAGCGACGTACTGTGGCGGAATTTTAGCCCAGACAAACATGGTGGCTTTGGGCCTGGTCACTGCCCACCCCAGGGCATTGAGGCCATCGCACAGCACATCACGCCGGCTCTGGTACATCAGGCGGATAGCCTCCACACAATCCTGCGGACCATCCAGCGCGGCAATGGCCGCCACCTGAATCGGAGTGAACATGCCATAATCCAGGTAAGACTTCATGCGCTCCAGCGCCCGGATCAGGGCGGGATTACCACACATGAAGCCGACCCGCCAGCCCGGCATGTTGTAACTTTTGGAGAGCGAGTAGCTTTCCACGGCAATGTCCCGCGCCCCCGGCACCTCCAGGATGGACGGAGCCTTGTAGCCGTCAAACACGATTTCAGCATAGGCCAGGTCATGGACCACCCAGATACCGTACTCCTTGGCAATGGCCACCACGCGTTCAAAAAACGAAAGGTCGACACATTGCCCGGTCGGGTTGGCCGGAAAACTCAGGATCAGCATTTTCGGGCGCGGCCAGGACAGGCGGATGGCCTTTTCCAGCTCCTCAAAAAAGTCCACGCCCTCAATCAGCGGAACATGCCGAATGTCGGCATCGGCGATGATGCTGCCATAGGGATGGATCGGGTAGGCCGGATTCGGTACCAGCACGGTATCTCCCCGACTCAAGGTCGCCAGGGTCAGGTGCGCCAGCCCCTCTTTGGAGCCGATAGTGACAATGGCCTCACTGTCCGGGTCCAGGGTCAGGTCATACCTGCGCCGGTACCAGTTGCAGATGGCACGGCGCAGGCGCGGGATACCGCGTGATTGCGAATAGCGGTGCGTGTCGTCGCGCCGGGCGGTCTCCACCAGCTTTTCCACGATATGCTTCGGGGTCGGCTGATCCGGATTGCCCATGCCGAAATCCACAATGTCCTCTCCCTTGGCGCGGGCTTCACGCTTGAGGGCATCCGTTATTTTGAAGACATAGGTGGGAAGCCTGTTTATTCTTTGAAATTCATTCTGCACAATGTAAGTCCATGAAAAGGTCAACACCAGTATCAGGCAACGAAACGGCCGCACAGGTCCGGGACCATTTGAGGCCCCCCACATTACAGACCCGTACCGGAGCTTGTCAATTACCGGAGCTGCCGGGGATAAGGCAATGAAATTCAGTGAAGACTTTGGCAACACACGGTTCCGCATCAGGGCGTACGGGCCGGGCTGGGTGCGCGTCAACGAACAGACCCTGAGCCGCCCCTTCATTATCAGCCCGGAGCAGCTGGTGACGGACTGGCCCCCCACCGGCATGGACCAGCTCCAGCCTGAACATCTGGAGCCGTTGTTTGATTATGGCGCAGAAATCATCCTGATCGGTACCGGTACACGACACCTTCTGCCCTGTCCGGCCACCTATCAGGCCCTGATCCGGAGTGGTAGCGGTTTTGAGCTGATGGAGACCGGGGCCGCCTGCCGGACCCTGAGCGTACTGCTGTCGGAAAACCGGCGTACCATTGCCGCCCTGTTTCCCTGATATCAGATGCCCAGCAGGTTCTCGCTGGTCAGGCCCCGGTTCTCCAGAATACGGCGCAGACGCTTGAGGGCATCCATCTGGATCTGGCGCACCCGCTCACGGGTCAGCCCCAGTTCCAGCCCCACCTGCTCCAGCGTTGAACGCTCGTGTCCATGCAGCCCGAAACGCCGGACAATGACCGCCTTCTGCTTGGACTCCAGCTGCTCAAGCCAGTTTTCCACCGAGTTGTTGACATCCTCCTCCTCCATGAGCGACATCGGCTCCTGCTCTTCCTCCATGCCGATGAAGTCCACCAGCATGTTGTCCCCTTCCTTGCCGACCGGTGTGTCCAGGGAGGCGACATTTTCATTGAAGTTCAGCAAACGGCGCAGCGACTCCAGGGGCCGGCCCAGCGCCTCGGCCACTTCAGCCAGCCCCGGCTCACGCCCCAACACCTGAGTCATTTCCCGCACCTTGCGCAAGTAGGCATTCAGCTCCTTGTTGACATGAATGGGAAGGCGGATGGTACGGGTCTGGTTCATCAGGGCCCGTTCAATGCTCTGGCGGATCCACCAGGTGGCATAGGTCGAAAAGCGGAAACCCCGCTCGGGGTCAAACTTGCTGACCGCATGGATCAGCCCCAGATTGCCCTCTTCAATCAGGTCCGGCAGGGCCAGACCCCGTCCCAGATAACGCCGGGCGATCTTGACCACCAGCCGCAGGTTGCAGGTGATCATCTTTTTGCGCCCATATTCGTCCCCGGAGCGGGCCAGACGCCCGTAATGAACCTCCTCCTCCGGACTCAGCAGGGGAGAAAACTCGATCTCCCGCAGGTAAAGCCGGGTCGCATCACGCTCAGCTGTCGGCAGGTAATCCGGGGTACGGGGAACCGCCGTGGGATCGGTTTCATCAATGACGCTGGAAAATGGACCGTCATCCAGTCCGTCAACAGCATCAGTCTCGAAATCCGCATCGGAATCACCTGCCGTCAGGACAAAATCATCGTTATCGGTATCAACGTCAGGATGTGCTTGGGTCTGCAAGCCAGACATGGGAAGACTCCTATTGGTATTCATTCAGGACAAATGCAGCAAGGCTCTGACAGCCGGCTGCCCTATATCCCCAAGTCGACACTCTATTGATGCTCTTCTTCATTCCGGCACAAGTTAACATATCCTGTCCGGGCTGAAAAGAGCTTAACAGAAACTTAACAGTTTTTTTATTTCCATTATTTTCAGGCAATTAGAATAAAACCCAACAGAAACCAGAGCGTATTATTCTGAACGAAGCCTTAATTTGACCAACCACTCATCAGAAAGTTTCCCGGCCCGCAAACGCTCCTGGGGCGTCAGTTCCCTGGCCACCCGCTCCCGGTAGCGGGCGGCATTGGCCACACCCAGTTCGGCGGCAATGTTGAACCACTTGAAAGCCTCGAAATCACTGCGCTCCACGCCTTCGCCCAGGGCGAAACAACGTCCGAGATTGTTACAGGCCTCCGGGTAGCCCTGTGAGGCAGCAAGAAAATACCATTTGACGGCCTGATCGGAATCCGCTGGCAGCCCGTCACCGGTATCAAACTTGAGTCCGAGCTTGAACTGCGCCTGTGCATTACCCTGCTCCGCCGCCACCCAGTACCAGCGTGAAGCCTGATTCGAATCACGCGGCAGCCCATCCCCCTGCTCCATCAGGATGGCCAGATTCAGGGCTGCCTGAGCAAAACCCTGTTCAGCAGCCTGCCGGTAATACCTAGCGGCCAGTACCGGATCACGCGCCACCTCCCGGCCTTCATCCAGCAACACGCCCAGATTATGCTGGGAACGGGCATCACCCTGACCAGCCAGCTGCTGCCATGCAGCAATGGCCTGTTCACGCTCTCCCCGCCCCCAAGCGGCAACAGCATCCTCAAATGTCATGCAATACCTCATGCGTCCAATGGTTCATGATAAGCGGCAACCCGCGCCGGCAACAGGGCAGGTGACGGCAAACGGCTAATCCCGGCAGACAGATGGGCGGGTTGACGGGGTGAATGGCAGTAACAGCCGCACGGAAGCCGGCAAAACAGAGGGGTGATGCCAGCAGTGAGCAGCTAGTCGGCACCGTATTTTTTCTGCAGGGCCTGGATATAGGTCCGTCGCTGGGCATCACTCATGCCGGGCCAGCGCTGGCGCAGCTGTTGCTGTTCCTCACCGGGCAGCTTCTTCACCCAGGCATGCCAGGCCATGATGCGCAGGCGCTGCTGCAGCGGCAGGTGCTTGTAACGCTCCAGCTTGCGGATAATGGCGGCACGACTGGCAGCTGGCAATGCCAGCCATTCCTGGTGACGCTGGCGGATCTGGCGCTGCTGCTGCTCTGACAGGCCGGCCCAGGAGCGCAGCAGCAGGCGGGTCGCATCAGGCAGGGTCCCCCATGTGTCACGATACTCCTGCAGAACCTGCTGCTCCCGTGCATCCAGCTGCGTCCAGTCAATACCTTGCGCCTGAACCAGACCACAACCCAGCACCAGGCCCAGCACCAGAAACCGGCATGCCGCTTTTCCGCACCCGGCACAGGCTGCAACTGCCGTTTTCATCGGGCCTCCTCCAGCCAGGCAAACACGATGTCCCCCTCTTCAGGCAACACGGTGCCCATTTCAACCCAGTAACGGCCATAGGTCTCCCACCAGGTCATCATGGCCACCACATCCTCACCCTGCCCGGCACGGCCACTGCCGGCCACACCCGACAGCAAAAACAGCAGTGCACCCAACACCCACGGACGGAATCCTTTCCCGACAGTCATACCGATCTCCCTAGCCATATTCAGCGGCAAGCCATTCGTACATGTCCAGATTATCCAGCAGCTCCAGTTCCACCCCTTCCCGGGACATGAAAAGCTCGATCGGCATGTCCTCCACCATCAGGGAAACGGGTGGAGCATTGGGGGGGGACATAAAAAACACCCTGTCCAACCATAGTGTAGCACTGATCAGCACCACCAGAACCCAACCGGCCCGCATCCAGGCATGGCTGCGCCAGAAAACTCCCCAGCGTCCCGCTGCTGCGGTGGCTTCCTGTCTGCCGGGCTCCGGTTCTGGTTCCGGCAGCGCCTTCAAAGCCTGCTCACGCCCAAGCTGCAAACGGGCCAGAATCCCCGGCTCCAGCTGCTCCACACTGGTATCCAGCCCCTGCCTGACCCATTGCTCCACATCAACATGCCCGTGTTCATGTTCATTGTTCATCGGTATTCTCCCAGTTTTGCCCGGAGGTTGCTGACGGCCCGTGCGAAATGCGTTTTCACGCTGCCTATCGAGCAGCTCATGATGTCAGCCGTTTCCTCGATGCTGTAACCCTCCCAGGCTCTCAGCATCAGGGCCTGCTGCTGCCGCAGGGGCAGCTGGCTGATCAGCCCCGTCAGGCGTTCGCCCAAAATATCGCTGTCCATCTGCTGGTCCGGTTCCGGAAACAGGGTCTGTGCCACCCACTCCTCCGGCCCGGCCGCCGCCTCGTCATCCCCATCACCACGCCAGAACACGCGCCAGCGGTTCCGGACCATCCGTCGCCGGTACCAGTCATTGATACGACTGTGCAGAATGCTGTTGAACAGCGGCCCCCATTCCTGCTCCGGACGGTTTGAATATTTTTTAATCAGTTTTAACAAGGAGTCCTGCACAATATCCAGTGCTTCCTCGTCATCATGGGTCGCCATGCGGGCGGTCACAAACGCCCGGCGTTCCACAGACTGAAGGAAACGCTCCATAGCAGCTTTCGAGTTCAGTGCATGCTCCTTCTGCTACCCTGTCTGCCGGACACTCCTGCATTGATCCCCTGCAGGTCGGCAAGTCGGCCATTGTCATTGCGGGATTGGAATAATGGCATCGTACAGCTCAATCACTTAACGTTTTATCTTCTCACAAGTTGACAATAGACCTGACTTGCCGCAATTTCCGTGAAATCATTGCATCCAAACCCGGAATCCGTATTTTTCAGGAGAAAGACAAATGCGCTGGAGAACAGGCAGACGCAGCAGCAACATAGAAGACCGCCGTGGCGGTATGGGAGGCCCGGTCAAGGCGGGTGGCATCGGACTGGTACTGATGCTGGTGGTAGCCTGGCTCATGGGAGCCGACCCCATCCAGCTGCTCGGTATCGCTGGCGGCAACCTGGGCGGCAGCGACAGTGGTAGTCAGGTACAGCTTTCCGCCACCGACCAGGAGGATGGCGAGTTTGTCTCGGCCATCATGGCCCAGACAGAGGATGTCTGGAACCCGATTTTCAGGGCGGCAGGTGCCACCTACCGGGAGCCGACCCTGGTGTTGTTCACGGATGAGACCACCTCCGGCTGTGGTTACTCCTCGGCAGCCACCGGCCCGTTCTACTGCCCCGCCGATCAGAAGGTGTACATCGACCTGGGATTCTTCCGGGAGCTCAAGCGGCTGGGCGCTCCGGGGGATTTCGCCCGTGCCTACGTCATCGGGCATGAAGTCGCCCATCATGTCCAGAACCTGCTCGGCACCTCCGGCAAGGTGACGCGCCTGCAGCGACAGGTCAGCAGCACCGATGCCAACCGGCTCTCGGTACTGCTGGAACTGCAGGCCGACTGTTACGCCGGTGTCTGGGCCAATCACGCTCACCAGCAGATGAATGTGCTGGAACAGGGCGACATCGAGGAAGGCCTGCAGGCTGCCGCCTCCATCGGCGATGACCGCATGCAGCGCATGGCCGGACGGCGTGTCAACCCGGATGCCTTCACCCATGGCAGTTCGGAGCAGCGCGTGCAGTGGTTCATGACCGGCCTGCGCGATGGCAACCTGCAACGTTGCGATACCTTCGCCGGTCTGCAGCTGCAGTAGGCGGAACGGCTGCGACAGGGGCATTCATTCAGCGTGTTCCCTGCGGCTGCTAGACTTCCATGCGCTAACCAGAACCGACCAATAATCAATGCATTCCAAAGGTAGCGCATCATGCATAAAGCCACTTTTCCGGCCAGCCTGTTTCTGGGGCTGGCCCTGTTCTGCGGCAGTGCCAGTCTGCACGCATTTGTCAGCCAGCCGGTACCCGGCGGCATCGCCGCCATCGGCATCGCGCCGCTGGCAGCTGCCAAACCCGTCATCCATTATGCCGGACATCGCGTCACGGTCATTCCCTATCAGGGCAGCTGGGTCGCGCTGGTGGGTATCCCGCTGGATGCCACACCCGGCCAGCAGTCGCTGCAGGTCACCAACCCACAGAGCGGAGAAGGTTTCAGCAGCGCCTTCACGGTCCGCGGCAAGCACTACAAAACCCAGCGCCTGAGGATACACGACCGTAACAAGGTTACGCCGGATGAGGCATCCAGTCAGCGCATTCTGGCCGAACTCAAGGTGCAGGAGCGGCTGAAAAATCATTTCAGCGCCCGCGAGGCCAATTATGACTTCATAAAACCGGTATCAGGCCGCGACAGTGGCCGTTTCGGCTCCCGTCGCATCATCAACGGCCAGCAACGCAGCCCACACAGCGGCATGGACCTGGCAGTACCGAGCGGCACGCCGGTCAGATCGACCGCATCCGGCACGGTCCTTTACACCGGCAACCTGTTCTTCAGCGGCAACGTGGTCTACGTCGACCATGGCTCCGGCCTGATCAGCATGTATGCCCACCTGAGTAACATCAAGGTCAGACCGGGCCAGCAACTGCGCCAAGGAGAGGTTCTGGGACTGTCCGGCAAAACCGGACGTGCCACAGGGCCCCATCTGCACTGGTCGGTCTACCTGAACGGGGAGGCCGTCGACCCGGCCTTATTGCTCCAGAAAATTTACTGATTAAAAAACCAGCCGTACATTAAGGTTTGATTCAGTGCCTGCTCCCTAGAATAGGCTTCAACTTCAGCAGGAATCACGAAATATTGGGGTTTGTGGTAGTGGTTCCGTCGTCATGAGTGACTGTAATAAAAAAATTAAATTCATGCCGTTCTGACACTCGATGGCTTAAAGGTTTCGAACTGGCGCGTGCTGGAGTTATTTTCAACCCTGCCACAACCGGCCAATCATTGGGGAGCTGGTTGTTGGTAAGCTGAGAATCAGTGAAACGGTTTTCATCATTTGCGAACCCGATCACGAAACGACAAGGTGGAGTTATTAGACTCTGTCCTGTCATCCAGAGCTTGATGTTCTGGAGTTCTTGAGTCACCTTCACAAAGCACGCGGTATGACCTTGTTGTACCGCGTTTTTTATTGAAAATAATATTTTTTTATCAGCTTAACAACAGCCATAGCACTGGTTTCTTGTAGTTTGTGTCTGCTTTGCATACCATATCCCTGCCAAAACAAGCTATTGTCTATAACAAGTAACCGGATTTCCATGGATCATCTTATGGCCTATACTGTCAGAAAAATTGTCGGTTTCCTTCTGCTTGTCTCGACTATCGGTCTGGTCAGCCTCCAATCCATCTTTCACCTGTTTGCTGCTGCATGAACAATACCCTTTCCAAAGCCAAAAAATACACACCGGCTGCCAGGGATGCCGCTCATACCATCCGCTATGGCATCAAGGGCCTGCTGCTGTTCCTGCTGCCGGTTCCGGCCCTGATCGCCGGCATCATTTCCCTGCTGCGGGGTGATGTTGCCGGCACCCTGATCACAGGTGGTGCCTTTGCGGCCTACATGATCTCAGCCATCATTGCACGCGAAGGCTTCCGGCGTGAGGGTGAATACAAACGCCACCGGCTGGCCCGTGCACCCAAAACACCCTACAAAAGTGTGGCAGCCCTGTTTACCGGCATCACCACAGGCGTACTGGCCTGGCTGGGAGCCGGTTACGGCTTTGTGGCAGCCATCCTGATCGGGCTGGCCGCCCTGCTCGGTTTTACCCTTTACTACGGTCTGGACCCGCGCCGGGACAAGGTCGGCACCCTGTCACTCGGTGTCTCTGCCGACGAGATCATTGACGCCCTGGAGGCGGCGGAAATACGCATCCGGGACATTGAAAAAGCCGGCGACAGAATCAGCAATCCCACCTACAGCCAGCAACTACACCGCATCACCGCCAAGGCACGCGAGATTCTGGGCAGCATTGAAGATGATCCGACCCGGCTGGCACGGGCACGCAAGTTCCTCAAGGTCTATCTGGACGGAACCCGCAAGGTGACGGAAGGTTATGCCAGAAGCCACTCCAGCCCGACCGGCGTCACGGCTGCGCTGGAAACCGATTTCAGCAATGTACTCAACTCGATTGAGCAGACTTTTGATGAGCAGCACACCAAACTGCTGTCGAATGACAACTTCGATCTGGATGTCCAGATCACTGTCCTGGAACAACAATTAAAACGTGAAGGTGTGTTCTGACGACAGAAACAACTGGACCCGATCCCCAAAGTAACCCATCAGGAGCAAAAAGATGACCGAGACTGCCGTCCAGACCGTAACCACGACGGATATTGCTGTTTTACCCGGAACCGAGATCAGGACGGAGCCCGACCTCCGTCAGGAAATCATACCCTATCAGCAGGCTGATACCAGCGAGCAACAGGAAATCGAATCCGTCATCGGGGAAATCGACCTCAAAGACCGCAGCAGCATCATGTTCTTCGGCAGCAAAACCCAGGAGCAGATGACAGCCATCTCGGAGAAAATGCTGGAAGGGGTCAAGAACAAGGACCTCGGTGCCGCCGGCAGTGCCCTGAGCAACATGGTGACTGCCATCAAGGGTTTTGATGTTGATGAGCTCAACCCCAACCGCAAGCAGGGCTTTTTTGAGCGCCTGTTCGGCAAGGCCAAACCGGTCGTCCAGTTTCTCAACCGCTACGAGGATGTCCGCAAGCAGATTGACCGCATCACCGATGACATGGAAGGCCACAAGACCCAGCTGCTGACCGACATCGTCACCCTCGATAAACTGTATGAGGCCAACCTCGATTTTTTCCACAAACTGGAAGTTTACATCGCCGCTGGTGAGGAAAAACTGCGCCGCATGGACAACCAGGACATTCCGGCGCTGGTATCCAATGCCGAAGCCCATCCGGAAGACATGCTGGCCGCCCAGAACCTGCGTGACCTGCGCAGCGCCCGTGATGACCTGGAGCGCCGCATCCATGACCTGCGCCTGACCCGTCAGGTCGCCATGCAGAGCCTGCCCAGTATCCGTCTGGTGCAGGAAAACGACAAGACCCTGGTCAACAAGATCAACTCCACCCTGATCAATACCGTCCCCCTGTGGAAAAACCAGCTCGCGCAGGCCGTCACCATCTTCCGCATGAGTGATGCCGCCGATACCGTCAAGAAGGCCACCGACCTGACCAACGAACTGCTGGAGTCCAATGCCGAAAACCTGCGCACTGCCAATGCCCAGGTCCGCCAGCAGATGGAACGCGGGGTGTTTGACATCGAATCGGTACGCAAGGCCAACAACAGCCTGATTGAAACCATCAATGATTCCCTGCGCATTGCCGAGGAAGGCAAGGTCATGCGCGCCAAGGCCGAGCAGGAAGTCAAGAGCATGGAAAGCGAGCTGCGCCAGGCCCTGATTGCCGCCAAAGCCCGCAAGGATGCTGCCTGAACCAACCCGGTCCGACCGGCCTGAGAATCATCCGGGTCAGCAGCACCAGACCTGACTGACCCGACCCCAAGGAGACAAGCATGGGACTGTGGGACAAACTGATGGGTGAATTTGTCGATGTCATCGCCTGGACCGATGACAGCAATGACACCATGGTTTACCGTTTTGAACGCCATGGCAACGAAATCAAGTACGGTGCCAAACTGACGGTGCGCGAGTCGCAGGTGGCGGTATTTGTCAACGAAGGCCAGATCGCCGACGTGCTGGGGCCGGGAATGTACGTGCTCGAAACCAGCAACCTGCCCGTCCTCTCCACGCTGCAACACTGGGACCATGGTTTCCAGAGTCCGTTCAAGGCGGAAGTCTATTTCTTCAACATGCGCCAGTTCGTGAACCTCAAGTGGGGAACACGCAATCCGGTCACACTGCGCGACCCGGAGTTTGGTCCGGTACGCCTGCGTGCTTTCGGCACCTACGCCTGCCGGATTCATGATGTGCGCAAGTTCATCAATGAAATCATGGGCACCGACGGGCACTTCACGGTACAGGAAATCAGTGACCAGCTCAGAAACCTGATCGTGTCCCGCTTCTCCACCATTGTGGCCCAAGCCGGTATCCCGGTGTTGGACATGGCCGGCAACTATGAACAGCTGGGTGAGTTTGTCACACGCAAAATTGCACCGGAGTTCAGCGAGTATGGTATTGAACTCACCAAGGTACTGGTGGAAAACATTTCCCTGCCGCCCGAAGTGGAGGCTGCACTCGACAAACGCACCAGCATGGGCATGATCGGCAACCTGGACCGCTACCTGCAGTATCAGGCCGCCGAAAGCCTGGGCAGGGGGGATGGCAATAACGCCATGGACATGGGTATGGGTTTTGCCATGGCCAACCGCATGGCCGGGAGCCTGAACACCGCCGACAGTACAACGGCTGCAGCGGCACCTGCGACTCCCCCGCCCCTGCAGCAGGCCAGCTGGTATGTCGCAGAAAACAACCAGAGCACCGGCCCGCACAGCATGGAACAGGTGCGCACCATGATCCTGTCCGGCCGGCTCGGTGGCCAGACGCTGGTCTGGAAATCAGGCATGGACAACTGGAAACCGGCAGCGGATGTGGTCGAACTGTCCGGGCTGCTGGGGTCCCAGACCCCTCCCCCGCTGCCCTGACTGAACAAGCCCGACAGATGACGCCAGAACAACAGCAGCAGGCGGCTGACAGTCCGCAGACGTCGATCCAGCAGCATTTTCCCTGTGCCCAGTGCGGGGCTGACCTGGTTTACGAACCCGGTACCCGCTCGCTGCAGTGCGAATACTGCGGTCATGAGAATCCGATTCCGGAACAGATAACGGTCATCCGGGAATACAACCTCGCTACGGCCCTACAGGCGCTGGCCCGGGCCGGGCGCCAGCCCCTGAGCAGCACCCAGGTCATCAAATGCCCGAACTGCGCAGCCATGTTCGAGCTCAAGACCAATGTCCACGCCGGTGACTGCCCGTTCTGCGGCACGCCGGTGGTGACGGGAACCGAACAGGTCCGCCTGTTCCAGCCCAAGTCACTGTTACCCTTCCGGATTACGGAAAAGCAGGCGCAGGCTGCCTTTGAAAAATGGCTCAAGGGACTGTGGTTTGCCCCCTCGGCCCTGAAGGACCGTGCCAGGCGTGATGAAAAACTGCTGGGCATCTATGTCCCTTACTGGACCTATGACAGCCATACCGACACGGCATACCGAGGCCAGCGCGGGACGGTATATTACGAGCGCCAGCTGGTGACACGGATCGTGAACGGGCGCCAGCAGCAGCAGGTGGTGATGGTGCCGCGTATTCGCTGGCAGCCGGTATCCGGGCGGGTACAGCAGTTTTTTGACGATGTACTGGTCGGGGCCACCCGTGCCCTGCCCCGCACCATCCTTGACAGCATCAGGCCCTGGGACCTGGAAAATCTGGTTGCCTATGATCAGGCCTACCTGAGCGGCTTCCAGAGCGAAATCTATCAGGTGGACCTGGATGAGGGCTTCCAGCAGGCCCGTCAGATCATGGATCAGGCCATCCGTCAGGCCGTCATGCGCGACATCGGCGGCGACCAGCAGCAGATTACCGCCCTTGATACCCGGTACTCCGGCTCCACCTTCAAGCACATCCTGCTGCCGGTCTGGTCTGCGGCCTTCCGTTATCAGGACAAGACCTACCGCTTTGTCATCAATGGCCGCAATGGCCAGACTCAGGGTGAACGCCCCTACAGCCCCATCAAGATCGCCCTGTCCGTGCTGCTGGTTCTGGCAGGCCTGCTTGCACTGGGCTGGTATCTGGAAACCAGCGGCCTGCTGGAGCAGATGATGCAGCCGCAACCGCTGCAGTACGACTATTATTACCGTTAGCTGATAAATTATCTCAATATTACATTGAACCCCGTGATAACATCAGTGTCTGATTCGGTACAGGCAGACTGACTTTAAACAGACAGCATGTTTTCAGTCAGGGCTAAGCCTGACAGCTTTACCATAAAAACGTGAACTGCAGTCCATCGGCTTTTTCCCTCCGTTGAAGCCATTTTTTGTTAGGCTGCACAACAAATAAAAAAAATAAAACAGGGGCACAATAACAATGACAAATCGTATCAAAGGGGGTCGTCGTCAGCTTGCGTCCATCATCCTTGCATTGTCAGC
Organism: Thiothrix sp.; assembly: GCA_020442915.1. Lineage (GTDB taxonomy): Bacteria > Pseudomonadota > Gammaproteobacteria > Thiotrichales > Thiotrichaceae > Thiolinea. Next base: position 22,278 of record JAGRJD010000010.1, read on the forward strand.
CTTGGTCTGCACCGATGCATCGGCCTACTTCAACGCCACGTCACCGATGGGTACCAATACCAATGAGGTCCTGGAGTATGACAGCAGCGTCCCCTTCATCGACCTGTTCAAGGCTTCCCTGCCCTTCCGGGAAGCTGCACCCTATCTGACCAAAGGCCGGGTTGATTATGACCGCTATGGCTGGCCCACCTATATCGCCCCTGGTGGCGAAGCCGGTACCCGCCTGATCAGCAAACTGCACGAAAACGCCATCCCGCGCGGTTACTATGTGGTTCTGTACGACGGCGACGGCAAGCTCGAATACGGTCTGGATGCCAAGCTGGTCCAGGGCCAGAAGGGGCGTGACCTCATCATGCTCGACCCCGGCAAGGACCAGGAATACAACGCCAAACTGGTCATCAAGTCCACCAATCCCCAGAACCCCCTGCGCAATATCCGGGTGCTGCCCAGTGGCGGTATCTGTGCCGGCAACCCGTTTGAGCGCGTCAACAGCGCCGGTCAGTGCAAAGGTGACTACCTTGATTTCGAGCATAATTACGCCAAAATCATTTTCAATCCGGACTACCTCACCTTCATGCGCGACTACAAGGTCATCCGCTTCATGAACATGGGCGGTGTGACCCGCAATCCGATCCGGGACTGGGCCGACCGCTCACTGGTCGATGACGCCACCTGGGGTGGTGCTGAAGGAATACGCGGGGCACCACTGGAAATCATGGTGGAACTGGCCAACCGCCTGCATGCTGACGCCTGGTTCAATATTCCGCATGCCGCCAGTAATGACTACATCACACACTTCGCCAGATATGTCAAAAACAACCTGAATCCGGGCCTGAAGGTTTATGTTGAGTACAGCAACGAAACCTGGAACGGCATCTTCAGCCAGCATGCCTACATGAAACAGGGCGGCAAGCAGCTGGGCCTGACCAGTGATGCCCCGCATATCGCCGGCTGGAAATTCTATTCCAGACGCTCGGTGGAAATTTTCGATATTTTTGAACAGGTTTTCGGCAATCGGGACCGGTTGATACGGGTGCTGGCCGGACTGACCGGTAGTACGGAAATGACCGAAACCATGCTGAGCTACAATAACGCCTACCAGCATACGGATGCCTTCGCAGTCGCCCCTTACGTCTTCGGGGACTACGATGCCCTGCGCAAGGCCCGCAGCGTCAACCAGGTATTCCAGATCATGCAGGACCGGCGCTACAACCATTCCCTGCCCAGAGTGCTGGAAGCAGTGCGCAAGCAGTCTGCCCTGGCCAGCAAGTTCGGGGTCGACCTGATTGCTTATGAAGGCGGGCAGCATCTGATTGATGACAAGACCAAGCGTGATGACCAGCATCCCAATGACCTGTTCTATGCCGCCAACCGCCATCCGAACATGGGGGTCATCTACAAGCGCTTGTTCGATGGCTGGAAGCAGGCCGGGGGCAAAATGTTCGTCCACTTTTCCTCCCCCCGGACCTATAACCGTTTCGGCAGCAAAGGCACCAAGGAATACATTACCCAGCCTGACAAGGAAGCCCCCAAACACCTGGCCATCGAGTCCTTCATCAAGTCCAACCCATGCTGGTGGAGCGGCTGCTCCAGTCCGATGGTGGCACGGACACAGAAACCGGCGGTACGCACCACCACAGAGCTGTCCACCCTCAATGGTGACATTCCCCGCCCGCAACCCAATACCGTGGAAGAAAAAACCGACAACGTGGTGGCAAACATTCCCCAGCTGAATGCACCGGCCACCCCGGCTCCGGATGAGCGCACCAGCAGTGCCGCTGGCTCCAATCTCGTTACCAATATTCCCCAGCTGGAACCGGTGGCACCACAGGCTTCATCCTGGAGCCGTCCGATTCTGGTGGCCCTGAGCAATCCCCCCCGGGAAAAATACATTTTCGGCAACAAGGCGGTCTCGCTGCGTGCCCGCGACCCGCGCGACCCCTTCGGTCAGGCCTCCGGTTATCAACTGCGTACGATTGCCAGTGGCCGTATTGACGGCTCCCGTGACCTGGCCGCTTTCTGGCAGTCGAGCTGGGACAACAACAACCTCTACCTGCGCGTGGCCGTGGGTGATGACAAGCTGGTACGGGATTCAGAGTTCAACTGGCAGGATGACAGCATCGAAATCTTCATTGACGCCGATGCCAGCATGGGCCAGCAGTATGACAACTACAATGACTTTCACCTGCTGTATCGCTGGCGCGACCGCAGCCTGCGCCTCGGCAAAAACTCGGCCATGCTGGCCATCGCCCATCAGGCCGAACA
>JAGRJD010000073.1:0-561 GCA_020442915.1 Thiothrix sp.
GAGCCGGCGTTGGCGTAGGAGCCGGAGTCGGCGTAGGAGCCGGAGTCGGTCCTGGTTGATGACCACCATATCCCCCATTGGGGCCGGTATTACCACCCGTACCGTGGCCACCGTGCGGGCCATGCGGACCTGTCGGGCAGGGGCCTGGAGCCGGTGCTGGAGCCGGAGTCGGCGCACCATTGCCGGTTACATTGACATTGACCTGTGCAGTGGCACCGCTGCTGTTGGTGTAGCTGAAGCTGTCATTACCCACAAAGTTGTTGTTGGGGGTGTAGACCAGATCATTGCCCTGCTGGGTGACGGTACCGTTCTGCGGCTGGGTAAAGTTCTGGATGCTCAGGTTGCTGCCGTTCTGGCCGTCATTGGCCAGCACATTGATCCGGGTCGGAGTATTGACCGGTGTTGACACGTTGTCATTGGTTGCTGCGGCCGGGACTGGCGTTGGCGTCGGCTGCACATTGCCATTGTTGTTGCCGTGATGGCCAGGTCCGCGCGGGCCGTTGGGGCCGGTATTGCCACCGACGCCATTGTTACCACCGTTCCAGCCATTGCCGTTACCGC
>JAGRJD010000073.1:713-18017 GCA_020442915.1 Thiothrix sp.
TCCAGCCATTGCTGTTACCGCCGCCATTCCAGCCATTGCCGTTACCACCGGTATTCATGCCGGCAGTGTTGCCGCCATTCCAGCCATTGCCGTTACCACCACCATGGCCACCACCGTTCCAGCCATTGCCATTACCGCCGCTGCCGCCTTGGCCGCCACTATTCTGGCTCTGCATCTGGCTCAGCAGCTGCATGATGAGTTGCAGCAGGTTTTGCAAGTTGTCCTGCCCGACAACGCTACCCGTACCCCCATTGGCCTGCATCATGCTGTTGCCGCTGGTTGTCGAGGTATTGCCTGTCTGGCTGGCCTGATTAGCCTGCCAGTTGTGGGTGTTGAAGTTGGTTTGAGAGCCCTGATTGGCTCCTGTTACATTGGGGAACATCGCTGTAGATCTCCTTTTCTCAAAAACATTGCGTTTTTTGTATCCACTGTCCGGCTTCCATTGCCGGTTATCAGATGGTTACATTTCACAGCACCCGGTTCAGAGTTGATTAAGACTAACGTTCCGTTCTTCTGCCTGAACGGAGCATTTTGCTGATTGCAGGGTAATTTGTTGTCAGGCTGCTGCAGATACCGCAGCAAAAGGCATCAGGCGGCATGACAGTACCGCCACAGCCGTTCTAAAATGCCGTTTTACCATTGACCGGACGCTAATTTCATGCTGGATATTCTGGATACCGGGTTTGATCTTGAAACCTACCGTAAGCGTATCGGTGATCAGGGGCCGCTGGTGGCCGATTCTGCCACCCTGCGACGGCTGATGCGCCGCCAGTTGTTCACGATCCCGTTTGAGAATCTGGATGTCCTGGCCGGGCGGGAAATTTCACTGGAACCTGCGACACTGGTCGACAAGCTCATCCGGCAGCAGCGCGGGGGCTATTGTTATGAGCTGAATGGCCTGTTTGCCATGGCCTTGTCTGCACTGGGGTTCCGTTACCGTTTTCTGGCCGCACGCCCCCTGCACCGGGCCGCCAATCGCCCCAAAACCCATGCCGCCCTGGCGGTCGAGGCTGATGGACAGGACTGGCTGGTGGACCTGGGGTTTGGCAGTTTCGGGGTGCGTGAGCCTTTACGGCTGGACACGCTGAATGTGGCAGTGCCGCAGGATGACGAGACCTTCAGGCTCACCCGTGATCCGGACGGAGGAGACTATGTGCTGGCGGCTTGGCTGGAGGGGCAGTGGCAGGATCAGTACAGTTTTGACCAGAGCCCGCAGCGCTGGGTGGATTTTGCCACCGGCAATTATTTCAATGCCATGCATCCGGCATCAATTTTCCGCCAGCAACCCATGCTGCTGCGTTTCACCCCCGAGGGGCGCAATATCCTGTTCGCCGACCGGTTGACGCAGGTGATACACGGTCAGAGCCATAAACGCCAGCTGGCCGACGGTGAGCTGGTGCAGGTACTGCCGGGCCTGTTCGGACTGGCACCGGATACCCTGCCGGCCAGCGTACTGGCACCGGCCCCGCAGCGGGCGGCGGATACGCTGGGAATGGCGGCGGCAGACATGCGCCGTCTGGGTTACTGGGTCGTGGACCGGGTGGTGGAGCGGCAGGTGCACCGGGATCAGGAGCCGGCGATTCGCACCGGTGATCCTGAAAACCTGCAGGCCCTGCTGGGCGGGGCGATACCGGAGCAGCCGATGGATGCGGAACAGTCGCTGGCCCTGCTGGCTGAAGTGGCGCTGGACCATCAGCAGCATGGGGATCATCCGCGCTACTTCGCCAGGGTGCCGGGTCCGGCATCCTTTGCCGCCATACTGGGGGAATGGCTTGGAACCGGATTCAATACCATTGCCAGCTCCTGGGGGGGTGGTTCAGGTCCGGCGATGGTGGAAACCGTGGTGATCGGCTGGCTGGCGCAATTGCTGGGGATGCCGCCGGAAACGGAAGGGGTGCTGCAGTCCGGTGGCTCACTGGCCAATCTGACCGCGTTTCTGGTCGCACGGCAGGAAACCGGTGCCGGGGAGCGGGGTGTGGCTTATCTCACTGACCAGAGTCATGCCAGTCTGGTGCGTAATCTGCAGCACATGGGGCTGCCGGAGCGCCAGGTCCGGATATTGCCCTCTGACCCGGATTACCGCATGGATGTTGAAGCCCTGACGCAGGCCATCCATGAAGACCGCGCAGCCGGGCTGGTACCGATGCTGGTGGTGGCCAGCGCCGGAACAACCAATACCGGAGCGGTCGACCCGTTGCCGGTACTGGCGTCCCTGTGTGAGCGTGAAAGCATCTGGTTCCATGTGGATGGGGCGTATGGTGCGCCGGCGGCGCTGACACCGGCAGGCCGGGCTTATCTGGCGGGGCTGGCGCGGGCGGATTCGCTGGTGCTGGACCCGCACAAGTGGCTGTTCCAGCCGTATGATGCTGGTTTATGCCTGATCCGCCGACCGGGAGCGCTGGAGCGCTGCTTTGCCATGTACCCGGAATACCTGCGTGATGCGCAGGGGCGGCAGCAGTCGGTGGCCAGTTTCGGCAACCGCAGCCTGGAACTGTCACGGCGCTCGCGAGCACTGAAGCTGTGGCTGTCGCTGCGTACCTACGGGGTGGCACGGTTCCGGACTGCCATTCAGCGCGGGATTGAGCGGGCCGAACAGGCCGAAGCGCTGTTGCGGGCACAGCCGGATGTGTGGGAAGTGGTCAGCCCGGCGCGTATCGGCATTGTCTGCTTTGCCCTGCGTGGGGCGGCTGAGGGCGAGCACGCCCGCCGGGCACAGGCACTGGCCGAGAGCGGTTTTGCCTGCCTCAGTTCAACCCGCCTCAAGGGGCGCGAAGTGCTGCGCCTGTGCACCATCAATCCGCTGACAACAGCGGATGACCTGCGTGAGACCCTGGTGCGGCTGGCCGGTGAGTTACGGTTGGGATAACCTGCGTTCCGGGAGCTTGAATCTACTGCGGTGGCACGGGCTGGGGATGGCTGGTTAGAAGGCGTGGCGCCGTTTGCAGCGGATGATCCAGCCCTGCAGCCGCTGACGCCGGGCGTGGTACCGGATGCCGTTCCCCTGTAGCGGCGGGCTGTCTGCCGGGGCATGAGGCCGACAGCGGGGTGCTGAGAGCGGTCTGGCTGCATGCGGACCTGCGGCGTGGCGACTTGTGTGCCAGCCTGCATCCGTTGCGGCGCGAGCCTTACCTGCAGCGTTTTGCCCACGAGGCTCCGGTGCTGCAGCGGCAGGTGTTGGGCCTGATCCGGGAGTATCATGCCCACCAGTTTCCGGTCATCTGGTACGAGGAGCTGATTCAGGCCAGCTGGGTGGCACCACTGGTACTGTACGGACTCGGGGGTGTGGAGACTGCACGGCATTTCCTGCTGCGGCTGGCCCGCAGTTATCAGTTTAAGCCCAATACTGTTTAGTTAGATAGTATGCGTGTGACTGGCGCGCGCGGTTGGTTCAATGGACCTTCCCGCTTGCGAAGCCTAAAATTGCACATCTTGCGCTTTATGCCATGGGGATTGCGCTTGCCGCGACGGGTAACCACGCGGCCATTGGCGATTTCGCACATCACACGGTCCAGCTAGTACACCGTCATGCTTGAATTGGCGAACTAAATATTGGAAGCTTCCCGCTGCTGAAACCTGAGCGGAGAAGCCCATGCCAGATCAATGAGGCCGAAGGCATTTGTGAATGCCTGTCCCGGCAGTCCGGCATTCTGGAAGGCGACAAAGGTTTTATCCGTCCGTGGTTGAAGGATGCCTTGCAGAACTGACCCAGCTGCGCCGGAACATGAAGGATGAGCGGCCTGATTCGCAGGTTCAGGAGCTGATGCGGGATCGACCACACATTATAGTATTGGGCTTAGGCTGGTAAGTTGGCGCGTAGGGGGAGCGGCCTTCCCCTTGCTGGCATTTGGTGGAATCATGACCGCTTTGCCACATGGAGTGCTGTGATGAGAACGACGCTGCCCCAAACGGTCTGGGTGCTGGGACTGGTCAGTCTGTTCATGGACATGTCGTCCGAGTTCATTCATGCCCTGCTGCCGATCTACCTGACGACCACGCTGGGCCTGTCGGTGTTGGCGGTCGGGTTTGTGGAGGGCATTGCCGAGGCCACAGCCTCATTCATGAAGGTGTTTTCCGGGGTCGTATCCGATCGGGTCCGGCGTCGCAAGCCGTTACTGCTGGCCGGTTACGGACTGGCGGCCCTGACCAAGCCGGTGTTCCCGCTGGCCGGTACGGCATTTGAGGTGGTGGGTGCGCGTTTTGTCGACCGCATCGGCAAGGGCATCCGGGGCGCACCGCGTGATGCCATGGTGGCTGATGTAACCCTGCCGGCACAGCGTAATGCCGCCTATGGCCTGCGTCAGTCCCTGGATACGGTCGGTGCTTTTTCCGGCCCGCTGCTGGCGATGCTGATGCTGTTGTTCTGGTCGCATGATCTGCGTCTGGTGCTGTGGGTGGCGGTGATTCCGGCCTTGATCTGCGTGGCGCTGATTGTGTTCTGCGTCCGGGAAACACCGGACCCGCAGGCATTGAAAACCAGGCCACGCCTGCATTGGGGTGAAATCCGCCATCTGCCACCAGCATTTGGTAGCTTGCTGGTCGTGACGGCACTGGTGACGCTGGCGCGCATGACTGAGGCCCTGCTGGTTCTGCGTGCCCAGGAAAACGGGCTCGGGCTGGTATGGATTCCGCTGGTGCTGGTGGTTTTCAGTGCAGCCTATGCCCTGAGTGCCTATCCGGCAGGGCTGCTGGGGGACCGGCTGGGGACACGTGGGCTGCTGCTGACGGGGCTGCTGGTCCTGGGGCTGGCTCAGGGCCTGCTGGCCCAGGCCACCACTGCCAGTGCCGTATTCTGGTGTGGCATTCTGCTCTGGGGATTGCACATGGGGCTGACTCAGGGCCTGCTGGCGGCACAGGTCGCGCGTCTGGCACCGGCGGCATTGCGGGGAACATCCTTTGGCATGTTCCATCTGGTCACCGGTCTGATGCAGCTGGTGGCCGGTATCGGGTTCGGCTGGTTGTGGGTGCGGTATTCGGCGTCCACCGCATTTCTGACCGGCATGGGACTGGCGCTGGTCAGCATGATGCTGGTCTGGTGGCGCTGGGAGGGAGATGAGGCCTGTGCATCAACCTGAGTCTGAGGGGTGTGAAGCTCAGTGCCCGGTATCCGGATTCCGGGTGGCATCCAGTTTCCGGCTCTGGAGCAGGATTTTATGCCCCTGGAACCTGTTGTCCTGCTCCTCGATGCGGATATTGCCACTCAGACTGCCATTGTCCTGCAGGTACAGGGAACCGTTGGCTTCCACCGTGAACAGGTAGGCGGCATCGGCCTGATAAGCCAGCTTGAAATAACGGATATCAAGACCGCCGTCCTCATTCAGCTGCCAGGCACCATGGGCATTGCTGAACGCCATATTGTTGAGGATCGGGTCCACCAGTGGCGTTTCCGATTCAATCAGCACACCACCGGGAAGAAAGCTGAACAGTGCCGGTCGGCCACCATCCAGACGAACCATCCAGGAACCGATAACCGGTCCTTCTTCGTCCAGGGGAATGTGCTTGCGCTGTTCCGGCAGCAGGGTTTCATCACCTGTACCGGCAGCCTGAAGGACGGTGCTGCAGGTCACAAGACCCATCAGAAGGGCGGACAGCAGAGTACGTTGGCGCAGGGTGAGCATGAAATTACCGATTTCCTGAAACAGGGAACCCTATTCTGCCATCAGCCCGGATCCAGAGCAAACCTCAATGATTGAACCCTGACAGCCGCCGCAGGCGGGCCTGCAGACACCGGTGTATGGAAAATCCGGAACAGGCTGGACATCACGGATTGAATATGTAATGGTTTGATCGTCCAGTCAATGAAGCTGTACAAATTCCCGTTACTGCCCCGGAAGGAGAGGTGGATAACTGGTCTTCAGGTCTGGCTGCCATAATAATCATACCATGCCCCACCCGTCCGGTTCCCGCCCGTTTTTCCGACCCTCGACATTACACAATCTGGAGCGTCATCAAATGTCACAAGAAACAATTAACGGTAAACCTGTTCATCCTGCCGTGCCTGCTCTGGCGCGGGAGACGCGTGCAGGCCGGATGAACCGGCGTGAGTTCCTGGCGACTGCCAGTGCCCTGGGTGTGACCAGTCTTGCGGCCTATAACATGCTGGGGCTGGCCGTCCCCGAGCCGGTCAGGGCTGCTGATGCGGAGGAGCCCAGAAAGGGCGGGGTGCTCAAGGTCGAAATGATGATCAAGAACATGAGTGATCCGCGCATTTTTGACTGGTCCGAAATCGGGAATGTGGCCGGGCAGTTTGTGGAAAGCCTGGTATTCTGGGACTACGACTACACCTTCAAACCGGTGCTGCTGGAAAAATGGGAGGTCAACGACGATGCCACCGAATACACCCTGTACCTGCGCAAGGGTGTGACCTGGAACAACGGTGATGATTTCAATGCCGATGACGTGGTGTTCAACCTGAAGCGCTGGTGTGAAAAGCACGTTCCCGGCAACTCCATGGCCGCTCGCATGGAGGCTTTGTCGGAAAAGGTCGGTGAGGAAAAGGAAATGGTGGAGGAAGAGCAGGCGGACGGTAGCAAGAAACAGGTGGAGAAAGTCAAGGAAATCTATGCGGCACGTGCAGGGGCGATTGAAAAGCTGGATGACCACACGGTCAGGCTCAAGCTCAGCAGTTCCGACATCAGCATCATTCCCAACATGACCGACTACCCGGCCAAGATCGTACACCGCAATTTCGAGAAGGATGGCGGCGATCTGTCCAAGAACCCGGTCGGTACCGGTCCGTTTGAGCTGGTGCGTTACGAGGTCGGGGTCGGGGCCGAGGTCAAGCGGCGTGAAAATGGCCAGTGGTGGGGGGGGGATGTCTATCTGGACGGGGTGAAATGGATTGATTTCGGCACTGATCCGGCGGCCAAGATTTCGGCTTTCGAGGCCGAAGAAGTTGAACTTAATTACGAGACCGATGCCGACAATGCCGAGGTACTGGACAGTCTGGGGCTGGTCAGGTCCGAGAAAACCACCTCTTCCACCATTGTGGCGCGCATGAATGTCAATCAGAAGCCTTATGATGATCAGCGGGTACGCAATGCCATGCAGCTGGCCGTCGACAATGAAACCATTCTCAAGCTCGGCCACAACGGCATGGGAACCGTGGGGGAAAACTTCCATGTCGGTCCCATGCATCCGGAGTATGCCGAGCTGCCCAAAATCAAGCGTGATCCGGAAAAGGCCATGGCACTCCTGAAGGAGGCCGGACAGACCGATACCGAATTTGAACTCATTTCCCTGGATGCCGACTGGCGCCGGGTGACGACCGATGCCATTGGTGCACAGCTGCGCGAAGCCGGTATCAAGATCAAGCGCACCATCATGCCCGGCTCTTCGTTCTGGAATGACTGGACCAAATACCCGTTTTCCACCACCAACTGGAACGGGCGTCCGCTCGGGGTACAGGTGCTGGCCCTGGCTTACCGCAGTGGTGAGGCCTGGAATGAGACCGGCTACAGCAATCCGGCATTTGACGAAAAGCTCAAGGAAGCCATGGCGATTGCCGATGCCGACAAGCGCCGCGAAGTCATGAAGGACCTGGAAACAATACTGCGGGACAGCGGCATTATTATCCAGCCTTACTGGCGCGGCCTGATGTGCCACATGGCCGGGAATGTCAGGGGCTACGAGATGCATCAGGCTTACGAACAGAACTTCACCAGAACCTGGCTGGCCTGAACCGAACCGGGTCTGGTCCTGCATGCGCCCCCCTGTCACCCGGCAGCGGGGGCCGGAATGGTCCATTGAGTGCCTTGCCCCGGCCCTGCCGCCGGAAAAGGTTTGCCGTACCGACAACCGGGAAGCCCTGACATGCTGATGTTCATTTTACGCCGTATGGGAATCATGTTTCTGACCATGCTGGTTCTGACCTTTATCGTCTTCACCATGGTCAACCTGGAACCCAATCTCAAGAAGCTCGCGCTGGAACAGAACAATACCCGCATGAGCCAGCAGGATGTGGAGGTCTGGCTGGAGCAGGAAGGCTACCGCAGGCCGCTGCTGGTGCGTTACGGGGAATGGCTCGGGAATGCCGTGACCGGGGATTTCGGCTATTCGACCCGTTTCCGTATGCCGGTCAACGAATTTCTGCCCGAGCGCATCGGTTATACTGGGCGGCTGATGTTCTGGGTCATGATCACTATGGTCCCGACGGCGCTGATCATCGGTATTCTGGCGGGCATGCGCGAAGGCTCGCGTCTGGACCGGTCGCTGTCCTTTTTCTCCATCCTGACCTCGGCGACACCGGAGTATGTGTCCGGCATTATCTTCACGGTCATTTTCGCGTCCTGGCTCGGCTGGCTCAAGGGCGTGACCAATGTCGAGCATGTCACCTTCGAAAACTTCGCCCTGCCGGTGATGACCATGGCATTTTACGGCGTGGGCTACATCGCCCGCATGACCCGTGCCTCCATGGCTGAGGCCATGACTTCGCAGTACATCCGTACCGCCCGCCTCAAGGGGCTGAGCTTCCCTGCCATCGTGATCCGTCATGCCTTGCGCAATGCCCTGATCGCGCCCTTTACCGTGATCATGCTGCAGTTTCCCTGGCTGCTGACCGGGGTGGTCATCTCGGAAAAGCTGTTCAACTACAAGGGGTTCGGGTGGTCACTGGTGGAAGCCGCCGACAACAACGACATTGATCTGCTGCTGGCGATTTCACTGGTGTCAGTGGCTCTGGTCATCATTACCCAGCTCATATCCGATATCGGATATGCCCTGCTCAACCCGCGCATCCGCGTGCGCTAGGAGGCCGGCATGGAATCACTGTCATTTTTCGGAATCTGGGGCCAGGCCATGGTGCGTTTCTGGCCGGTCTGGCTGGCCCTGCTGATCGTGTTTGTGCTGGGGCGTCTGCTCCGGCGGCGTCTGGGACTGTTCGGGCGCCTGTTTGACAGCCGCATCGGCGCATTGGGTCTAGGGCTGGTACTGTTCTGGGTGTTTACCGCCATTTTTGCCGACAGTATCGCCCCGTTTGAGCCGCTGAAGCAGATTGCCGAGCTCAAGCGTGCTTTGCCGGGAGCCATCGACCCCAACAGCGGGCAGGCGTTCCTGTTCGGGGGCGACAACCTCGGGCGCGACCTGTTCAGCCGCATGGTTTACGGCTCGCGTTTTGTCCTGCTGATTGCGCCGGCGGCCACCCTGATCGCCTATCTGGTCGGAATCACCCTGGGCCTGCCGGCAGCCTGGTATGGTGGCAGGGTGGATGACATCCTGATGTTCATTGCCAATCTGGTGCTGGCCTTTCCGGTCATCCTGCTGTTCTACCTGCTGGTGACTCCCGGCATCCGCGAGACCGCCATTCCCAATGTCATGGCCGGTACCTTTTTCCTGTTTCCGCCCGGCTTTCTGCTGTTGCTGCTTTATACCCGCTATGCACCGCGCCCGCTGGTATTCTGGCCGCTGGCACTGCTGGTGCTGGGGATCGGGGGCTGGCTGTATGCCGGGCTGGTGTTCGATGCCGACCCGCTGGGACTGGTGCACCTGCAGCCGAACGAACTCAATATCTTCGCTGCCGTGGTGGCGGCCAGTTCGCCCGGCATTTTCCGCATCGTGCGTGGGCTGGCCCTTGACATCAAGACCCGCGATTATGTCGCCGCCGGCCAGACCCGTAACGAAAGCCCTTGGTACCTGATGCTGTGGGAAATCCTGCCCAATGCACGCGGCCCGCTGATTGTGGATGCCTGCCTGCGCATCGGCTATACCACCATTCTGCTCGGCACCCTGGGCTTTTTTGGGCTGGGCCTGTCACCCGAGTCACCGGACTGGGGTTCGATGATTGACCAGAATCGCAGTTTTCTGCGCATTGTGCCCACCATCGTGCTGCCGCAGACCATTGCCCTGGCCCTGCTGGTGCTGGGATTGAACCTGCTGGCTGACGGCTTGCGGGAAGAGTCACTCAAGGATTAAGGGGAAAGGCATGGCTGATTTGATGACTGATCCGAACACCGCTGCTGCCGCTGATGGTTCGTCCGGGCAGCATGCCCCGATTCTGGAAATTGACCACCTGTCCATTTCCTTCTTCACCCGTGACCGGGTGATTCCGGCGGTGATGGACTTTTCCTGCCGGGTGATGCCGGGGGAGTCCATGGGGTTGGTGGGCGAATCCGGCTGCGGCAAGTCCACCGTGGCGCTGGGGATCATGCGTGATCTGTCCAACCGGGGCCGCATTGTCGATGGTTCGATCCGGTTCCGGGGTCGCGACATGGGGACGATGCCGGAAGCGGAGCTGCGGGCCATTCGTGGCTCCAGAATTTCCATGGTGTATCAGGAACCGATGGCCAGCCTGAATCCGGCCATGAAGATTGCCCGCCAGCTCATGGAAGTGCCCATGGTGCATGAAAAGGCCAGCCGCAAGGTAGCCCGCAACCGCTCGCTGGAAATGCTGCGGGCGGTCAATCTGCCCGATCCGGAGCGCATGATGCGTTCCTACCCGCACCAGCTCTCCGGCGGCCAGCAGCAGCGGGTGGTGATCGCCATGGCGCTGCTGTCACGTCCGGACCTGCTGCTGCTGGACGAGCCGACCACGGCACTGGATGTGACGGTGGAAGCCGGAATTGTCGAGCTGGTCAGGAACCTCGGGCGCGATATGGGCACTTCCATGGTGTTCATTTCCCATAACCTGGGCCTGATTCTGGAAACCTGTGACCGGGTGACGGTGATGTATTCCGGCGAGGCGGTGGAAACCGGTACGGTGAACGAGGTTTTCGACCGCATGCGCCATCCGTATACCCGCGGCCTGTTCCAGTCCATTCCGCTGCCCGGTGCCGACAAGCATACCCGTCCGCTGCTTTCCATTCCGGGCCAGCTGCCGCTGCCGCATGAGCGTCCGGTGGGCTGCAATTTCGGGCCGCGCTGTGAGCATTATGTGGAAGCTGTCTGCAATGCCGGCATCATCCGCATGCAGCCGGTGCCCGGCGAGGCGGATCACCGCTCCCGCTGCCTGCGTATTGCCGATATTGACTGGCAGGCCGAGCCGGTGCGTCCGGTGGTGGAAGAGCCGGTGGTACCGGGCAGGGTGGTGCTGACTATCCGCGACCTGAAAAAATATTACCGGGTGGTGGCCAATGAGGTGTTCGGTGGCAAGGATGCACGCGTGGTCAAGGCCAATGAAAGCATCAGCTTCAATGCCCGTGAAGCGGAAACAGTGGCGATTGTGGGCGAGTCCGGCTGCGGCAAGTCGACGCTTGCCAAGGTGCTGCTGGGGCTGGAGACCGCGACTGAGGGGCAGGTGCTGCTGGAGGATGAGGACATCAGCCAGATCAGTATCGAGGACCGCAAGACCGGTACTGTCAGCGCCATCCAGATGGTATTCCAGAATCCGTTTGATACCCTCAACCCCAGCCATACCGTCGGCTCCCAGATCATCCGCACCCTGGAAAAGTTCAGGGTCGGCAGCAGCAACCGTGCGCGTCGGGAGCGCATGTATCAGCTGCTGGATCTGGTCAAGCTGCCGCGCGAGTTTGAGCACCGCATGCCGCGCCAGCTGTCCGGCGGCCAGAAGCAGCGTATCGGGGTAGCGCGTGCCTTTGCCGGTGCTCCGCAGCTGGTGGTGGCCGATGAGCCGGTGTCGGCGCTGGATGTGTCGGTACAGGCTGCCGTGACCGAACTGCTGATGGATATCCAGCGCAGGTCACGCACCACCATGCTGTTCATCAGCCATGACCTGTCGGTGGTGCGCTATATTGCCGACCGGGTGGTGGTCATGTACCTCGGCCATATTGTGGAGCAGGGCAGTACCGAGGCCATTTTTGCCCCCCCTTATCACCCGTATACGGAAGCCCTGCTGTCGGCGGTGCCGATTGCCGATACCAGCGTGGAAAAAAAGCGCGTACTGCTGGCCGGTGACATTCCCTCGGCCATGAACCCGCCCAGTGGCTGCCCGTTCCAGACCCGCTGCCCCCACAAGCAGCAGGTACCCGACGGGCTGTGCGAGCGGGAGCTGCCGCCGGTACAGACGACAGGCCCCGGCCACGAGATCAAGTGTCACCTGTCGCTGGCGCACCTCCAGGCCATGGAGCCGGTCATCAGTCTTTAGCCTCTGAGGGGGCGCACAGGAGGGTGAAAACATGAGGCTCAATGACGACTGGTTCCGGTGCGGACTGCTGCTGTGCTGCAGTCTGGCTGTCATGAGCGCTTCCGGCAGGGCTGCAGAGCTGGAGCCTGAAGCAGCGGCAGTCTGGCAGCTGTGGCAGGATGACTGGCAGTGTGGGCAGCCACAGGTACCGGAACCGGAGCTGGTGCGTGAACTGGCTGATCTGGGCGGGCTGCAGGGCGTGCGCGTGGGGGAGCTGACCCTGCCGGTCCTGATCGGGAGCCATCCGGAGCGTTTGGGAACGGTGCTGTTTGTGCAGCATGAGGGGTGCTGGCAGCTGTACCCGGTGGCTGACGGGCACTGGGTTGAAGGAATCTTCGCCACCCCGTCCGGTACGCGGTTCATGCTGTTCACCCTGTGGAGCGTGGAGGGTCCCGGCCATGAGTACCGCATCCTGCGTGCCCAAGACGGTTTCGGCGTAGTGGATTGTGCTACCCTGACCTTTCCGGAGTCGCTCAATCAGCCGGAATGGGCGCTGGAATACCTGAGCCTGCACGATTTCAATGCCGATGCCAGTGGTCACGCCAGCCTGATCGGTTTCGTGACCCGCCATGATGCTGATGGCAATCCGTCCAGGCAGTGGTATCGCTACGAGTCCGGTGACCGGGGTCAGCATTGGGAACCACCACGGCCTGTCCCGCAACCGTCAGCTGCCTTGCCGGGCGTATTCCTGCGGGGACAGGTGCTGGAGCCGAACCCGGCACTGCTGGCCAGTCTGTTGCAAGGACCGGCCATGGGTACCGCCCCGCTGAAGCATTGACAACCCCCTGATACAGCAGCGTTGCAAAGCCATTGTCTGACCGGCGGTTTCATGTCATGATGCGCGTTGACTGACCAGTCAATCAGTTGGATTGACTGGCTTTTTTTATCCAAAATCAGGTCTATGCCGGTGGCCCCGTACCGGCTGGAGAGAGGATTCATGGCCAGTTTACCCAAACGTGCAAAAGTCGTCATTATCGGACAGGGCGGCATTGTCGGTGCGTCCGTGGCGCATCACCTGATTGAACGTGGCTGGGAGGATATTGTCGGTATCGACAAGTCCGCCATTCCCACCGACATCGGTTCAACGGCGCATGCTTCGGATTTCTGCTTTAATAGCATGCATGACCAGATGACCATTTTCACCACCCGTTACAGCATTGATTTTTATGAAAAGCGCGGGCGCTACCAGCGTATCGGCGGGCTGGAAGTGGCGCGGGTCGGGGATGAGGAGCGGCGGCAGGAGCTGCTGCGCCGGGTGGCTTCCGGCAAGGCATTCGGTAACCGGGTACGCATGATCAGTGCGGCGGAAGCCAAAGCAAAGATGCCGCTGCTGGAGGTGGATCAGGTGGCCGCTGCCCTCTGGGACCCGGATGCCGGGCTGGTGGTGCCGCGCTCCCAGACCGTGGCCGGTGAACTGGTGGAAGAGGCTGTGGCCCGTGGCAGGCTGCAGGCCTTTGCCAATACCGCCTGTACCGGGCTGCGTATCGAGAATGGCCGCATTCGGGGGGTGGAAACCAGCCGGGGCAGCATCGAAGCTGAATACGTGGTGGTGTGTGCCGGGCTCTGGGGGCGGCTGATTGCCGGGATGGCCGGGGAGGACCTGCCCATCATGCCGGTGGATCATCCTTTGACTTTCTTCAAGCCGTTCACCGAATTTGCCGGTACCGGTAAAGACATTGGTTATCCGCTGCTGCGGGATCAGGGCAATTCCGCTTATCTGCGCGATACCGGCGACCCGAAAACCGCTGAGGGCGGGCAGATCGAATGGGGCTATTACGAGGAAAAAGAACCCCGTCTGTGTCATCCGCGGGACCTGTTGGAAAAGGAGCAGGCACGCCTGTCACCCTCGCAGCGTGATCTGGAGCTGGAGCAGATCATGGCACCACTGGAACGTGCCATGGAGCTGACCCCGATTCTGGCCGAGCTGGGTTATGACGAGAAATATTCCTTCAACGGCCTGTTGCAGGTTACAGCCGATGGCGGGCCATCGATCGGTGAATCGCCCAGGGTGCGCGGCCTGTGGTATGCCGAGGCGGTCTGGGTCAAGGATGCGCCCGGTACCGGCAAACTGGTGGCCGACTGGATGACCGATGGCATGACGGCATACGATCATGCCCGTCTGGATGTTGCACGTTTCTATCCGCACCAGTGTGAAGAACTGTTCATCCAGAATCGCTGTGAGGAAGGTGCCAGAAAAATCTACAACCCGCCCGTGCACCCGCGTGAGCCTTATGCGACCTCCCGCAATATTTTCCGCAGTCCGTTCTGGGAGCGTGAGCAGGCGCTGGGAGGGCATTTCATGGAAATCGGCGGCTGGGAGCGGGCGCATGCTTACGCCAGCAACGAACCCTTGCTGGCACAGTACGGTGATCAGGTGCCGGTGCGTGAAAACGAGTGGGACAACCGTCATTTCTGGCGCGTGTCCAATGCCGAGCACCTGAGGCTGTCCGAGTCGGTGGGCATGATCAACCTGTGTCATTTCATGCTGTTTGATGTCAGCGGTCCCGATGCGGAGGGGCTGCTGGAATTTCTGTGTGTGGCCAGGGTCGGGGGCGATACCCCGGTCGGCAAGGGGGTTTACACCCATTTTCTGGATGCCGGGGGCGGGGTCAGGGCGGACCTGACCGTGTTGCGGTTGGGCGCGGATCAGTTCCGGATCATTGACGGGGCGGATGCCGGGCCGCGTGACCTGACCTGGGTGCGGCGCATGGCCGAGGATCATGGTTTTCGGCAGCTGACCATCACCGACCGGACCCATGACTTCGGCTGTATCGGCCTGTGGGGACCGCAGGCGCGTGCCACACTGGAACAGCTGGTGCCCGATCCGGCGCTGGTCAGCCCTGAAAACTTCCCCTTCACGGCAGTGCGCGATCTCATGGTGCAGGGCGTGCCGGTTTCCGCATTCCGCATTTCTTATGTGGGCGAGCAGGGCTGGGAGCTGCATTTTGCCATGGAACACGGGCTGGCGCTCTGGGATGCCCTGTACGCAGCCGGGGTAACGCCGGTGGGGGTGGAAACCTATGCCAACAGTCGCCGGATGGAAAAAAGCCTGCGCCTGCAGAATGCCGACCTGCTCACCGAATACAACCTGTATGAAGCGGATCTGGCGCGTCCCAAGGTCAAGGCCGCCGACTTTTACGGCAAGGCCGCCTATCTGGCCCAGCGTGCGTTGCCACAGCAGGTGGCCATGCTGTGTACCCTGGTGATGCTGGAAAATACCGATGCCGACGGGGTGGCACGTTACCCGGTCGGCATCTGTCCGATCATGGACCCGGTGGGCGGGGAAACCCTGGTGGACAGCAAAGGGCGGCGCTCCTATACCACCAGTATCGCCTATGGCCCCAGCGTCGGTAAAAACATCGCCCTGGCCTACCTGCCGCATGAATATGCCCAGACCGGGCGGGAGCTGGCACTGGAATACTTCGGCGAAACCTACCGGGTGGCGGTGGCTGCTGTGGGCTATGGTGCCCTTTACGATCCGGCCAACGGCAGGCCGCGCTCATAAGCCCTCCCCCACACAGGCTTTCCGCACTGTGGCCGGAGCAGCCCCCGGCCACAGCCTGTCATCAGGACGGGTCTGCTGCCTGTACCCAGGTACGGGCCTGCTCCAGCTGGTTCAGTTCATAAACCTGCACTTCCGCCGGCATGAGCGGGCTGAAAAAGCGGGTGCTCAGGCGGATCCAGTTGATGTCGGTGACAATGGCGATGCGCCGGAAATTGGTCAGGTGCATGAAGCCGAGCCGGGCATCATCCCACATGGCCCCGAGCGTATAGGATTCAAAGGCACTGTCCATCACCGCCAGCAGGTTGAGGTGCTCATGGTTTTCGAGCTTGCTGTCAATCAGCGGTGTCAGGGTCTGCTCATAATCCTCGGCGGTGATGATGCCCTTGATACGAAAACCGATGGTGTCATCGGACAGGTCATCCATGATCTCGAAACTGCCGGGATCATCCCCAGCTGCAATGGCCCAGGCCTTGGCCTGATCCCGATTCGCCATGGAGAAATGCCGGATCCTGGCCTTGAGGAAAACATCGGCCAGATTGGGCAGCATCCCGAGCAGGGTGCTGTCGGTGACAATGGCAACCTTGGGCACCTGCTTCTGGAAGGTTTCCACCAGTTTGAGGTGTTTGCCCAGTGCGGCAATGCTGTCCCAGTGTGGAATGGCATCAGCCTGCAGCAGCAGGGACGGGGCCTTGCCATGAGTCCTGACGTAATCCTCCAGGGTCTGGATGACATGGCTGAAATCCTGTTCTGACAGGGCACCTTCAGGGTGAATTTCAGCCAGATTGGTGGCCGGGTCGGTTTGAATGGTGAGCATGGGTATTCTCCAGTTCAGGGTTGGGGGGAAATTGTTAGTGTGTTCCCGGTATAATAGACCTCTTGCGAAAATCATGGCCAGCACTGCAGGATCATTCGGTTGACCCGATCAATGATCAGTAAAAGGGGGAAAGAAATCAGGGACGGTTACTGAGTGTTAAGCTGATTACCTTGGGCTGTTGAACAACGCCTGGCATGGGTGCAAGGCCGATGGAAAATCCCTCCTGCACTCCGAATTCACCCAACTTTATCCTGCGCTGCTTTTGCCCCCTGCCAAGTTGTGAAATAATCGCGTCTTTCTCTGGCCAGTGTTACACGAAGGAGTAACCGCATGGATGACAACAAGAAAAAAGCCCTGGCAGCGGCTCTGGGGCAGATTGAGCGCCAGTTCGGCAAGGGTGCCGTCATGCGCATGGGGGATGCGTCGGCAGTACGCAATATTGAAGCCATTTCGACCGGTTCTTTGACGCTGGATATTGCGCTGGGTATCGGAGGCCTGCCCAAGGGGCGTGTGGTTGAAATTTATGGGCCGGAATCTTCCGGTAAAACCACTCTGACCCTGCAGGTGATTGCCGAATGCCAGCGCACGGGTGGTACCGCAGCGTTTGTCGATGCTGAGCACGCGCTGGACCCGGTTTATGCGGAGAAGCTGGGCGTGAATGTGGATGATCTGCTGGTGTCCCAGCCGGATACCGGTGAACAGGCGCTGGAAATTGCCGACATGCTGGTGCGTTCCGGGGCTGTGGATGTGGTGGTGGTCGACTCGGTGGCGGCCCTGACACCCAAGGCGGAAATCGAAGGCGACATGGGCGATTCGCACGTGGGGCTGCAGGCGCGCCTGATGTCCCAAGCCCTGCGCAAACTGACCGGCAATATCAAGCGCTCCAACACGCTGGTGATCTTCATCAACCAG
>JAGRJD010000074.1 GCA_020442915.1 Thiothrix sp.
GTGCGATACGGGGTTGCCGTCAGCCCGTAGCGGTAGCGGCAGGACAGGTGGCTGATGACCTGACTGAAGGTATTGGCGGGAATGTGATGGCACTCATCCACCAGCACCAGCCCGTACTGCTGGCCCAGCGCTGTCAGCCTGTCCGGGTGCTGGCTCAGGGTCTGCAGCATGGCGATGGTGATTTGTCCATCCTCACGCCACTGCCCGCCACCGATTACACCGGCCTCGATACCCAGCAGTGTCCGGATGACACCCTGCCACTGCCCCAACAATTCACGGCTGTGCAGCAGGATCAGGGCGCGCTGCTGGTGCCGGTGAATCAGGGACAGGCCAATGATGGTTTTGCCCGCCCCGGTCGGTGCCTGGATCACGCCCTGTTCCTTGCTGCTGCCAGCCTGCACGGCTTCTGCCTGATAATCCCGCAGCCGGATACCGGCCAGTGGTGGCAGGTCGACCGGCTGCCGGGTGCGATGATCCTGCAGGGCGGAATACAGCGACGGACAGGCCCGGAACAGCTGCCCGGCATAACCCCGGCCCACGACAATCCGGTTTTCAGATGCCTGATAACTGTGGATGTGTTCCGGAAGGTGTATCGTGGCCTTGCCCATCCGTACTGCCCGCTGGTGCCGTGGGTTCGGGAAGGTATTGCCCCGGCGCATGAATGCCAGTATCCGGGCGTCAGTCGTTTCCACGCACAGCATGGCATCCATCACCACCTTCATTGCAGTACTTCCCGGTACTGGCGGTGGCGGGCGTAATCCTCGACAAAGGCCCGCAGCACGGTATCCGTGATGCTGCTGTCGGTGGCAATCGCCTGCAGGTCGCCGTGATACCACTGCAGCAGTTCAACAATGGGGATGTTCAGGCCTGAAGCTGCCTGCCGTAGCCGGGCTTCCGATATTTTGGCCCACTCACTGGCGGAATAGTCGCCCGCTGTCCGGGTACCGGGTTGGCATGGATTCGTTGCGGGCAGTTCCAGATAACCATTCCGGCACCCGACCACCCCGGCCTGCAGCAGCCCGTCAGCAACAGTCTGCGGGATACCACGCCGCTCACAGGCCCTGAACCAATCAAGGGAACGGACCCTGGCCCCGGATTCCGCATGCCCGCTGTCCTGCAGGTTTTTTTGCGAAAAATACTCAGGTCAAACAGGATGTCCAGTGCATTTTTGGTGCGCAACACCGTGCAACAATCCGGGGCCGGAATTGCCCCGTTTGTTGCGCACTTTTTTAGTGCATGTTGCGCTGTTGTTGCGTAGGGTGTTGCGCTATTTTTGGCTTGAAGCAAGGCTTTCAGGCGGTTCTGTTGCGCACCTGTTGCGTTGGATGTTGCGCGGTTTGCCCCGTTTGTTGCGCTGTTGCGTTGCCTGGGGTGCGCAACAGCGCAACACGCGGCCTCCTGCTGCCATGCAATGAGTTTTTTTAATCTCATTTCACGCCTCCTTGGCATTATTTTTATGAGATAAATCGCCGCATTCACGGGCCTTTCTGATATTTCTGCTGACGTTGGAACGATTTATTCCCAGTTCACGGGCAATCTCTGTCTGGCTCATACCCAGCCCGGTCAGATCAACCACCCTGTCATAGGTTGAGGCCTCCAGCGCCATGACACTCCAGCGTTCTCCGCCATCCGGCAATGACTCCAGCTGCGCTTCAATGGGCTTCACGTCATCACCAAAAATGCCTCGGGCCTTCTCGAAGTGGATTTCAAACCGCGCCCCCTGCGCCTCCTCATAATCGCTGGGGCGCTTGAGACTGATCACGGTGTCCAGCACATCTTCCCGGCGGCTGGTACCGCGCTGCGCGCCCCCTTTACCCGCGTGATGGATCAGCAGCACCGTGCGGCCCTCGCTGCGCATCCGCAGGCACCACTGCTGCATGGCAAGCCAGTCATCACTGCTGTTTTCTTCGCCTGAGCGTGCCAGCGTGCTGATGTTGTCCACAATGATCAGTTTGGCTTTTTGCGTGTAAGGCTCCAGTGCACGCTGGCCATCCAGCGTCGACAGGTTGGGCATCCCCTTGGCCCCCTGCTCGTCCAGCGTAATCAGGTTGAAAAATCCCGGTGGCGGCTCCCTGTCGGACGACGTGACCAGCTGGCGCAAACGTTCCTGCATGACCACAGCGGGCATTTCGCCGTCCAGATACAGCACCGGCTGCGGTTGTGGTGCCACCCAGTCCAGATACCGCCCGCCACTGGCCACGGCATAGGCGACGCGCATGGCTACATGGGTCTTCCCCACACCGCGCCATGCGTAGATCATGGCCAGCCCCGGATTCTGCAGCCATGGAGCCAGCAGGTTGACACGGGGTGGATAGGACTTCACAAGGAAGTCATCAATGCCGATACAGCGCACGGCGGTTTCCGGCTCCCGGTGGAGCACTTCACCGATTTGCTTTTTTACTGCATCGTCCCCGGCCAGTTGGCGCAAATCATCAAAATCCGTGGGCTGCCCGCTTTGGTCAAGGCCCGTGAAGTCCGGCAGTACATAGTCCGCCTGCACGGCTTCGGCGGCCTGCTGTGCGGCCTCGGCTCCGGTGTTCCTCCCTTTCCAGCGGTCATCATCACCGCAGACCAGCAGGCGCTTGCCGGGGTGCCGGGTGTGCACCGCAGTGGCCACCCTGACCAGATTGCCGGCCGCCAGACAATTGAGTACCGGCAGACCGGTGCACTGGTGCAGGGTCAGGGCCGTGGTCAGCGACTCGCACAGCAGCACCGTATCCACCCCCGGCCAGTCACCAAGCACGTGAAAGCAGCCGGAATAACTCCCCCCGGCCAGATTCTTGCGGTTGCCCAGAGCGTCATACCACTGCACCGTGCGGATACTGCCCCCAATGTCCTGATACGGGATCAGCAGCTGACCATCGAGAAACGGCAGCGCCGGGGCGTGCAGCCCTTTGTCAGCCAGATACCCAAAGACGGTATCCCCCAGTGGGCACGCACTGGCCAGCAGCGCTTGTGCCCTGTCTGCTGCTGTCTGCTGCTCCTGTTCACGCGCCTGCTGCAGCTGCAATTGGGCGGCCTGCTGTTGCTGGCGCATGTATGCCTGCTCCCCGGCGGGCAGATCGGGAGCACCAACGGCATCCTTGTGATAATTCCATGTAAAGGTTGCCTGCTCTACATTGCCGGCTACGCTGGCATCACCCGCTGATACAGCCAGGCACTCACGGCCATCGCGGGTGGTATAAGTGCTGGCAATACACCAGTATTTGTCCTGCTTGCGGTCACGCTGGAACTTGCCGGTGTTTGTCTCCGGCAGCGCCACAAACGGGAATCCGGCAGCCTGTAACGCCGTCAGGGCTTCGGCTTTCTGGTCCGCAAGGGATGGGGGCACCGGGTTCGGCAGGCGGGACAGATGCTGCCTGCCCTGCCCGGTGGCCGTACTGAAGGTACGGGGTGAGTGTGTTACACTTTCCATTGATTACACCAATATTTGGGCCTGCATCAGATCACTGATGCGGGCTTTTTTGTTTCCGGGTCGCGGTCAGAACGGGATGTCATCATCCTCGGGCAGGTTGACCATTCCCGGTGCCGGAACTGCCGGTTGTGGCTGATCGGTGCGAATGCGGTTTTCGATCATTTTCCGGTGCTTGCCGTTCAGGCTGGCAAAGGCAGCCGGGTCCGGGTCATCAATGTCAAAATAGACGGGATCGACAGATGGCACTGGCGGCACCATGCCACGGGGGATGGGTGTGACCTGATCCACATTGGCATACACCCGTTCCCCGCTGGTGCGGTGAACAATGGACACCATCACGCCCCGGCCCAACAGGTTGGCCAGCTCAAAGCCTTCGGCAGGCACCTTCCCGCCGTTCAGGGCCACAATGCGCGCATAAAATTTCGACTTCTCGTGCAGGCTGTCCTTCATCTCCTCAAAAACGGCAAGCTTTTTGTTGTCGTCCCCTTCCACTTCGTAAGTGATACCTACTTTTTGGATATTCACATCATTGAATTTATCGAAGTGCAATCCCAAAAAGGCAATGCTGGTGCAGACCGCAAAATGGCTTCCTGCAGGAGCCGGGACAAAATCCCCGTAATCGTCCACTTTTTTGAATGTTCTCATCTTCAAAGTCCTTGAAAAATAACTAGCTACTTGCTGTAAAAATCAATAACCGTCATCAGGTCGTCATTGCCGTAGCCCGGATACTGGCTGCTGGCGGTACATTCGGCCCAAAAATTGAGGGCGGCACGCCAATCGGTTTGCGCACGCATCAATAGGGATTCCGGGAGCTGGTAAATGCCAATGGCGTAGGGGGGTGTTTTTTCGACCGCCAGAAAAACAAACGCTGCCGGGTCGTGTCCGGCAATGTGCCGGTATACCGCCGAATAATGGGCTTGCTGGATGGCGTAACTGTCAAGACCCGAGTGATCAA
>JAGRJD010000075.1 GCA_020442915.1 Thiothrix sp.
AGCCAGATGGTGGATCAGGTGCTGGCACTGCCGGAGGGCAGCCGTCTGATGCTGCTGGCGCCGGTGGTACGTGAGCGCAAGGGCGAACACGTGCAGCTGTTCGAAGCGCTCAAGGCCCAGGGATTTCTGCGTGCCCGTGTGAATGGCGAGGTGGTGGAGCTGGATCAGGCTCCGAAGCTGGCCTTGCGCAAAAAACATACGATTGAAGTGGTGGTCGACCGTTTCAAGGTGCGTCCCGATATGCAGCTGCGGCTGGCGGAGTCGTTTGAAACCGCACTCAAGCTCGCTGCCGGAATGGCGGTTGTCGCCCCCATGGAAGGCAGCGCGGATGAACTCGTGTTTTCCGCCAATTATGCCTGCCCGCATTGTGGCTGGTCGTTGCCGGAGCTGGAGCCGCGCCTGTTTTCCTTCAATGCTCCCGCCGGGGCCTGTCCCACCTGTGACGGGCTTGGGGTGGAGCAGTATTTTGACCCCGGTCGTATCGTTCACAATCCGCGCCAGAGTCTGGCCGATGGGGCGGTGCGCGGCTGGGACCGGCGCAATGCCTATTACTTCCAGATGCTGACCTCATTGGCCAACCATTATGATTTTGATGTTGACCAGCCCTGGGACCAGCTGCCAGCCCGCATTCACGATCTGATCCTGCATGGCAGCGGGGCTGAGCAGATCAACTTTACCTATGTGGGCCAGAAAGGGCAGGTTTATCAGCGTACCCACCCGTTTGAAGGGGTCATGAACAATTTCCAGCGCCGCTACCGTGAAACCGATTCCAACATGGTGCGCGAGGAGCTGAGCAAGTATCTGGCCAGCCGCCCCTGCCCGACCTGCAACGGCACACGCCTGAATGAACAGGCGCGCAATGTCTTCATCGCCGGACAGAATCTGCCCAGCATCACCGCATTACCGATCGGTGCGTCACATACCCTGTTCAGCACCCTGGAGTTACCCGGTACCCAGGGTCAGATCGCTGACAAGATCGTGCGTGAAATCAGCCTGCGGCTGGAGTTTCTGGTCAATGTGGGGCTGGATTACCTCACCCTGAGCCGCAGCGCCGAAACCCTTTCCGGTGGCGAAGCCCAGCGCATCCGGCTGGCTTCCCAGATCGGAGCCGGACTGGTGGGGGTGATGTATGTACTGGACGAGCCATCCATCGGCCTGCATCAGCGCGATAATGAGCGCCTGCTGAAAACCCTGTTCCGCCTGCGTGACCTTGGCAATACCGTGATTGTGGTCGAGCATGACGAGGACGCGATCCGTCGGGCGGATCATGTGATCGACATTGGCCCCGGTGCCGGCGTGCATGGTGGCCACATCATCGCTCAGGGCTCGCCGCAGGAAGTGGCGGCCAATCCGGATTCGATCACCGGCCAGTTCCTGTCCCAGCGCCGTTATATCGAAATTCCCGAGGAGCGCACTCCGTATGACGCCCGCCGGGTGATTCAGCTCACCGGTGCCAGCGGCAACAACCTCAACCATGTCAATCTGGCCATTCCGCTCGGACTGTTAACCTGTGTCACCGGGGTGTCCGGTTCGGGCAAGTCGACCCTGGTCAACCGCACCCTGTATCCGCATCTGGCCCGTCACCTGCATGACAGCAATGTCGAGGCCGCGCCGGTGCGCGAAATCAGGGGACTGGAACAGGTCGACAAGATCATCGATATTGACCAGAGTCCGATCGGGCGCACCCCACGCTCCAATCCGGCCACCTATACCGGTGTGTTCACCCCGATCCGTGACCTGTTTGCTGCGACACAAGAGGCACGTTCACGCGGCTACCAGCCCGGACGCTTCTCCTTCAATGTCAAGGGCGGGCGCTGTGAAGCCTGTACCGGTGATGGTGTGATCAAGGTCGAAATGCATTTCCTGCCGGATGTGTATGTCACCTGTGAAGTCTGTGGTGGCCAGCGCTACAACCGCGAGACGCTCGACATTCGCTACAAGGGCAGAAATATCAGCGAAGTGCTGGCCATGACGGTCGAGGATGCCTGTGAATTCTTTTCGGCAGTTCCGGCCATCCACACCAAACTCCAGACCCTGATGGATGTCGGCCTGTCCTACATCACCCTGGGACAGAATGCCACCACCCTCTCCGGTGGCGAGGCCCAGCGCGTGAAGCTCTCGAAAGAACTCTCCAAACGCAGCACCGGCAAGACACTGTACATTCTGGATGAACCCACCACCGGCCTGCATTTCCATGATGTCGATCAGCTTCTCAAGGTTCTGCACCGCCTGCGTGATGGCGGCAATACCGTGGTGGTGATCGAGCATAATCTGGATGTGATCAAGACGGCCGACTGGATTGTCGACCTTGGCCCGGAAGGCGGCAGCCGGGGCGGGAACATTATCGCGGTCGGCACACCGGAGGATGTGGCAGAAACCAAAGGCTCGTTTACCGGAGAATTTTTGAAGCGGATGTTGTGATGCTCCAGAAGCAGGGGATTTAAAGGAAGGCCGGGTAGTTCGGGCTTTTTTGTGTCGCCTCCGCCCGGATCAAAACCCGGTCAAAAAAGTGGGCCGGGAAAGTCTTGACGTTTGGCTGCCTGATGTTTGATTTTATCAGCTATTGATTTTATGTTGGTTCATCCGGAAAATGTTCCAGCCATATGCAGTCTGCCTGGATATGCGTTACTATTCCGGTCCCATGGCAACACCCGACAGACAAGACATGCCCCCCCCCATTCCTGTCATCACCCTGGATGGTCCCGCCGGTTCCGGCAAGGGGACCATTGCCGCCCTGCTGGCCGAACGGCTGGGCTGGTGGCTGCTGGACAGCGGTGCCATCTACCGGGTTGCAGCGCTGGCCGCCCTGCACCGGCAACTGGTGCTGGATGACGAGCAGGCACTGGCCGCCCTGCTGGAGAGTCTGCAGATCCGTTTTGAGCAGGGGCGGGCGTTCTGTAACGGGGAAGAGGTCACGGCAGCCATTCGGACCCCGGCCTGTTCGGATGCCACCTCGCGCATCTCGGCCCTGCCCGCCGTGCGCCGTGGTCTGCTGGCACTGCAGCGAAGCTTTCGGCAGGCACCGGGCCTGGTGGCTGACGGACGTGACATGGGGACGGTGGTTTTTCCGGATGCCGGGCTCAAGGTCTTTCTGACAGCCAGCCCTGAAGTCCGGGCACAACGGCGGCTTAAGCAGTTGAGTGAACAGGGAATTGGTGCTAATCTTTCGGGCCTTGTTCAGGACATGCGTGCACGTGATGAGCGTGACGCCAACAGAGCGATTGCACCGCTACGGCCGGCAGCGGATGCTGTGATCATAAACAGCGATACGCTGGCACCGGAGCAGGTACTGGAGCTGATTCTGTCCCGTCAACGGGAGGTCTGACTCCGGCCCCATGATGCAAGAGGCCCAGACAGGGAATGTCCGGGCTTTTATTTTTTCCGTCATAACAGGATGTAATGGCGCCAAACCCTTTTATTAACAGGTAATTTTATTCATGACTGAAAGTTTTGCGGAACTGTTTGAGGAGAGCCTTTCCTATACCCAGATGCAACCGGGGGCTCTGCTGAATGCGACGGTGATTGATGTGCGTCCCGATTTTGTCATCGTGAGTGCCGGCCTCAAGTCAGAAGGCGTTATTCCCGCTGAACAGTTCAAAAACGAACGCGGTGAACTGACCGTCAATGTCGGGGATCTGGTCGAGGTCGCCCTGGATACGGTCGAAGACGGTTTTGGCGAAACCCGTCTGTCACGCGAAAAAGCCCGGCGCATGCGTGCCTGGGAAATTCTGGATGAAGCCTACAAGAATGATGAGATTGTCACCGGTATCATTTCCGGCAAGGTCAAGGGTGGATTCACCGTTGAGCTGAGTGACATCCGTGCTTTCCTGCCCGGCTCCCTGGTGGATGTGCGTCCGGTACGTGATACTTCCTATCTGGAAGGCAAGGAGCTGGAGTTCAAGCTCATCAAGCTGGACCAGAAGCGCAACAATGTTGTGGTTTCCCGCCGTGCCGTGGTTGAGGAGGAATACAGTGCCGAGCGCGAAGCCCTGCTGGAGAACCTGCAGGAAGGTCAGACCATCAAGGGCGTGGTCAAGAACCTGACCGATTACGGCGCTTTCCTGGACTTGGGTGGTATCGACGGTCTGCTGCACATTACCGACATGGCCTGGAAGCGTGTCAAACACCCGTCCGAAGTGGTCAGCATCGGCGATGAAATCGATGTCAAGGTGCTCAAGTTCGACAAGGAAAAGAGCCGCGTTTCACTGGGCCTCAAACAACTGGGTGAAGACCCGTGGCAGGATCTGATGCGGCGTTATCCGGCCGGTACGCGCCTGTTCGGCAAGGTTTCCAACCTGACCGATTACGGCTGCTTCGTCGAAATCGAGGATGGCGTGGAAGGACTGGTGCACGTGTCTGAAATGGACTGGACCAACAAGAACGTCAATCCGGCCAAGGTTGTCACCCTCGGTGATGAAGTGGAAGTCATGATCCTCGACATTGATGCCGAGCGCCGCCGTATTTCCCTGGGCATGAAACAGTGCCAGCCCAATCCGTGGGATGAGTTTGCCAGTAGCCGCAACAAGGGCGACCGTGTTTCCGGCAAGATCAAGTCCATTACCGATTTCGGTATCTTCATCGGTCTGGATGGGGGTATTGACGGCCTGGTGCATCTGTCCGATATCTCCTGGAACATGCCGGGCGAAGAAGCCGTGCGCAATTACAAGAAGGGGGATGAGGTAGAAGCCGTGGTGCTGGCCGTGGACCCTGAGCGTGAGCGGATTTCCCTGGGCATCAAGCAGCTGGAGCAGGATCCGTTCTCCAACTTTGTTGCCGCCAATGCCAAGGGCAGTATCGTGACCGGCAGGGTGATCGAAGTCAGCGCCAAGTCAGCCAGGGTTGATCTGGGTGAGGGCGTTGAGGGTATCCTGCGCGCCTCTGAACTGTCGCGTGAGCGCGTGGAAGATGCACGCAGCTTCCTGCGAGAGGGAGACGAGGTGGAAGCCAAGTTCATGGGTGTGGATCGCAAGACCCGCTCCATCAACCTGTCCATCAAGGCCAGGGAAAACGAGGAAGAAGCCCGGGTCATGAAGGAGTACAGCAATGCCGGCAGTGCTTCGACCTCCCTCGGTGATATTTTCAAGGACCTGTCCAACGATTGATCGGAGTGTCATGGCGCATGGGTCATGGATGATCCCGTAATGCCCCATGTACCTTGCAGGCCGGATGGTGGTGTATTTCACCATCCGGGCTGAAGAAGTATCCCGCTAATTATTTTCCCCAGTCTGCCTGTCAGGAGTGTAACGGATGACCAAGTCTGAAATTATCGATGTTCTTACCCGCAAGCAAAGCCACCTGAACAGCAAGGATGTCGAGCTGTCTGTCAAGATGCTGCTGGAGTCCATGAGTGATGCCCTCTCCGATGGTGGCCGGATTGAAATCCGGGGTTTCGGCAGTTTCTCCCTGCATCACCGGGGAGCACGCAAGGGCCGCAACCCCAAAACCGGTGAGCAGGTCAGTCTGCCACCCAAATTTGTCCCCCATTTCAAGCCCGGCAAGGAATTGCGCGAGAAGGTGAATGCTTCCCGTGAGCAGTTTATGATCCAGGACTGATTGGGCGCTGCCGACACCGCGCTGATGATGGAAATCCTCTTTCTGCTGCTGCCGCTGGCATTTTTTTCCGGCTGGCGTTCCGGGCGCAGACCCGCTTCCCGAACCCGACAGCAGGATGACGCTGCAGCCTCACAGCGTTTTGTCCGTGGGATCAATTTTCTGCTGAATGAAGAGCCGGACAAGGCGCTGGATGTCTTTATCGAGGCGCCTGTCATTGATGCCCAGACTGCCGAAACCTTTCTCGCCCTTGGCAACCTGTTTCGTAACCGGGGTGAGGTCAACCGTGCCTTGCGTGTGCACCAGAATCTGGTGGCCCGGCCTGGTCTGAGCCAGCAGCAACGTCAGCAGGCCATGCTGGCACTGGGTGATGACTTCTTTGCTGCCGGCATGCTGGATCGGGCAGAAAGTGTATTCAGCGAAATTTTGCGCAACTACCCCGGAAACCGTCAGGCACGGGAACCATTGCGCCAGATTTATGAGCAGCTGCAGGAGTGGGACAAAGCCATTGAACTGGTCAGCAGTTCGGGGGGTGAGCGTCACACCCACCAACGCCTGATTGCCCATTACCTGTGTGAGCAGGCTGAAGTGCTGCTGGTACAGAATCACCTGTTCCGGACTGATGAAAAACTACGTGCTGCCCTGGCCATTGATCCGGATTCGGCCCGGGTCCGGTTGCTGCAGGCACAGCTGGCACTGGCGCGTGAACAGCGATCCCAGGCCCTGCAGTTGCTGATGGATGCGGTGCGCCGGGAACAGCGCCTGCTGGGGTCGCTGCAGGACAAACTGCTGCCGGTGTTTGACCAGCCTGACGAGCAGTCACAACTCCTGGATTTTGTCAGCCATGAATATGCCGACAGCCGTGATGCCCAGCTGTTTCCGGCCCTGTTGCAGCTGGCGCGTGCCAGTGGATGCGAGGATGAAATCCTGCCGCTGATCTATCAGCATCTGCGTACCGATCCCGTGACCCTGCAGACGCTGGGCCATGCCGGGCAGTTTCTGCTCCAGCAGGACCCGCTTGATACCCGCAAAGCCCTGCAGGAGTTGTGTGCTGCGCTGGAGCGCCTGAACCGGACCCAGCCACGTTACCAGTGTGCCGGTTGTGGCTACAAGCTGAGCGACTACCTCTGGCGCTGTCCGGCCTGCCATCGCTGGGATTCCATCCAGCTGGCCTGAGGTGGCCCGCGAATTTTCCGGAATTTCCTTGAACCCGGCCTTGCATCCCGGCCATACTGCAGAAGGCAGGTATTGCCAACCGAATCAGTCTGAGTAAATTTATGTCAAGTCGTATTATCGTCGCACTGGACTTTCCCGATTCCGAAGCGGCGCTGGTTTTTGCCGGACAACTGAAGCCACAGGATTGCCGCCTCAAAGTCGGTTTCGAGCTGTTTGTCGCGGCGGGACCCGAACTGGTGCGCACCCTGGTGGGCCGGGGCTTTGAGGTGTTTCTGGACCTCAAGTTTCACGATATTCCCCATACCGTGGCTGCTGCCTGCCGGGCTGCCGCCCGCCTGGGGGCCTGGATGATGAATGTGCATGCGCTGGGCGGGGCGGACATGATGCGTGCCGCGCGGGCTGCACTGGCGGCATTTGAGCAGCCGCCCCTGCTGCTTGCCGTCACCATCCTGACCTCCATGGATCAGCAGCAGCTGGATGCGGCCGGGCTGGGTGGACATACACCACAGGAGCGGGTGTTGCAGCTGGCGCGGTTGGCCCAGGCATGCGGGCTTGATGGTGTGGTCTGTTCAGCGCAGGAGGCTGGAATGCTGCGGGCTGAACTGGGGCCGGGGTTTCTGCTGGTGACGCCGGGGATCCGCCCGGTCGCCAGTGCCGCCGGGGATCAGGCCCGTATCATGACCCCGGAAGCTGCCCGGGCTGCCGGCGTGAGTTATCCGGTGATCGGCCGCCCGGTCACGCAGGCAGTGGAACCACTGGCGGTACTGCATGAGCTGAACCGCCTCTTTGGTCGCCCGTGATGGATGCTGCCATGGTGCCGGCACTGAAAACCGTTGCGCAAGCCGGGGTGGTCGGGGGCCGTCTGGATGCTGTCCCCCCCATTCTGGAAGTCCGTGATCTCAAAAAGCATTACCCGTCTGTCAAGGCGGTGGATGGGGTGAGTTTCAGCGTGCGTACCGGCAGCTGTTTCGGCCTGCTGGGGCCGAACGGAGCGGGCAAGACCACCACCATTGAAATGATGGAAGGCATTCTGGCACCCAGCGCCGGGGCCATCCTGTACAAGGGCGAGCCGCAGGGGCTACGTTTTCGTGCCGAGGCCGGGATCCAGTTCCAGTCTACCGCACTGCAGGACTTTCTGACCGTGCGCGAGCAGCTCAGGCTGTTTCAGCACCTGTATCCACACGGTCTGCCGCTGGCGGAGATTGTGGAAACCTGCCGGCTGGAAAGCTATCTGGACCGGGATGCCAGCAAGCTCTCCGGTGGCCAGCGCCAGCGCATGCTGCTGGGGATTGCGTTGATCAACGATCCGGATGTGGTGTTTCTGGATGAGCCGACCACCGGGCTGGACCCGCAGGCACGCCTGAATTTCTGGGAGCTGGTGAACCGCATCAAGGCCCGCAACAAGACCATTCTGCTGACTACCCATTACATGGAGGAAGCCTATAACCTGTGTGATGAAATCGCCATTATGGACCATGGACGCATTATTGCCCATGGGGCTCCGGCAGCGTTGCTGGCCCACCATTTTCAGGATGTGGTGATCGAGCTGCCTTGGGCGGATTTTGCACCGGTTGCCGCACAGGTGGCCCACCGGAAGCTGGACAAGGTGCAGCCGGTGGCGGAAATCGTGACCCGGGATGTGAATGCTGCCCTGGATGAGCTGCTGCAGCTCGGGGTTTCGCTGCGGGGCCTGCAGGTACGCTCGCGCACCCTGGAGGATTTGTTCCTTGAACTGACCGGGAAAGCGTTGCGCGCATGATGAAACGTATCTGGGCCCTGTTTCAGGCCCGTAATCTGGAATTTCTGCGGGATCGCTCCACGCTGGCTTGGAATCTGCTGTTGCCGTTTCTGCTGGTTTTCGGGCTGGCAGTCCTGTTTTCGGGTGATGGACGGCCCCTGTTCAAGGCGGGTGTGATCGCAGCCGGGGCGGTGGATGCGCCGCTGGACCAACAGCTGCATCCGTTTCTGGCGACCCGGCATGTGGAATTTTACCGGGTGCCGGACAGTGCGCTCGGCTCCGCCATCCAGAAGGTCGGGCGCCATCAGGTCGATATGCTGCTGGACCTGCGCCCCGGACAGATGCAGTACTGGGTCAATGAAGCCTCGACCAATGGCTATTTCCTGCAGCAGCTGCTGCAGGCCGATAATAACCCGCCTCTGCAGGCCAGCAGCGTCGAGGGGGAGCAGATTCGCTACGTTGACTGGGTGGTACCGGGGATACTGGGCATGAACATCATGTTCAGCTGCCTGTTCGGGGTGGGGTACGTGATTGTCCGCTATCGCAAGAGCGGTTATCTCAAGCGCCTGAATGCCACTCCCATCAGTGCCACCGAGTTTCTGCTGGCCCAGATGTTGTCACGGCTGGTGCTGGTGGTGTTTTTTACCGTGATCGTGTTTGCCGGCTGTCATCTGCTGCTGCATTTTGTGGTCGAGGGCAGTTACCTGAACCTGCTGATCGTGCTGGTGCTGGGCACGTTTGCACTGATTGCGCTCGGACTGGTGGTGGCGGCCCGGGTGAAAAGCGAGGAGCTGGCCGGCGGGCTTTTGAACCTGCTCACCTGGCCCATGCTGCTGCTGTCCGGGGTCTGGTTTTCCATGGAAGGCTCACCGGCCTGGCTGCAGTGGGTGAGCCAGCTTTCCCCCCTGACCCACCTGCTGGAGGCCATGCGTGCCATCATGCTGGACGGAGCCGGCCTGGCCGATATCTGGGCCAATCTGGCGGTACTGGGGGGCATGTCGGTGCTGTTTCTGCTGCTGGGGGCATGGCTGTTCCAGTGGACCGAACGTTGAACCCGACAGGCCCCGTGAGCCGGTGCGGATGCCTGCCGGATCGGCCTGCATTTGACTGCCGGCAGCATCTGGCATACCTTGTGGCCGTTTGACGGGATCAGGTCGGTACTGATCACCGGTCAGGCATCGATCAATAAACAGTGAGTTTTCAGGAGGAGCGAGCCGATGAATCAGGGCGTCGTGATTGTCGGGGCCGGGCATGCAGGATTCAATGCCGCTGTAGCCCTGCGTGCGGAAAATTATGCAGGACCGGTCACCTTGCTGGGGGATGAGGCGGATACCCCATACCACCGTCCACCGTTGTCCAAAACCTATATCAAGGGTGAGACCGAGGATGCCCGCCTGTGGCTGCGGCCCCAGGGGTTTCTGGCGAAAAAGGACATTGTGTTCCGCCCCTCCTGCCGGGTGGAAGCGATTGATCCGGCAACCTCGCTCGTGCAGCTGGCGGGTGGTGAAATGCTGGGCTATGCATACCTGATCCTGGCCACCGGCTCGCGGGCACGCCCATTGCCGGTGCCGGGGCATGAGCTGGCCGGGATCGAAACCATCCGTACCCTGGATCATGCACGGGCGGTACGTGACCTGCTGCCATCCGTCACGGATGTGGTGGTGGTCGGGGGTGGTTTCATCGGGCTGGAGTTTGCTGCTGCCGTGAATGCCATGGGGAAAAAGGTTACGGTACTGGAAGCGGCTCCCCGGTTGCTGGGGCGCTCGGTGGCGCCACAGGTATCGGAATATGTGTTGGCCAGACACCGGAAGGACGGCATTGCCATTGAGCTGAATGCGGCGGTGGCGGCTTTTGAGGGTGAAGGCCGGGTCAGTGCCGTACGCACGGCCGATGGCCGTTCCTGTCCAGCCCAGCTGGTGATTGTCGGGGTCGGGGGGCTGCCGAATGATGAACTGGCCCGGACCGCAGGGCTGAGTTGTGACAACGGCATTGTGGTGGATGAATACCAGCGTACCTCCAACCCTGCCATTCTGGCGATCGGGGATGTTGCAGCCCACCGCAATCCCTATACCCATCAGCATCAGGTACGTCTGGAATCGGTCCAGAATGCCAATGATCAGGCTCGGGTGGCTGCAAAGACCATCACCGGCCAGCTGGAGGCTTACCATAACGTCCCCTGGTTCTGGTCGGATCAGGGGGACATGAAGCTGCAGATGGCCGGGCTGTGTCTGGACAGCAACCAGCATGTCGTGCGTGGCCATCCGGATGCCGGGCGCTTCTCGCTGTATCACTTCCGTGACGGGGTACTGGTTGCTGTCGACTCCATCAATATGGCCGCCGATCATCTGCTGGCGCGCAAGCTGCTGGAAGGGAAGGTCTCACCTACCCCGGAACAGGCTGCCGATACCAGCTTTGACCTCAAGAGCCTGCTGAAAGGCTGACATTGTTTCACCGGGCAGCAGCCAGGACCGGAGCCGCTTTCAGCCCGGTCCCTGGATCACGGTTTCCACCCGGGAGGTATTGTGCTGGCTGTCGGTCATTTCCGCCCGCAGAACGCCGCTTTCATGCGGATCGAAGCTGAAGCTGAAATTCGGGTTTTCGCTCAGGGTGAAGGTGGTTTCCGCTTCCAGCAGCAGTTCCTCATTGAAGGTGACCCTGACGCCGGTCACGTAATGCTCGGGAATCAGCAGGGTGCTCAGCTGGTCTTTCTGCATGCCGGTATTGTTGGGGTGGGAGATGATCAGCTGCAGCCGCTGGCCGGGTGACAGCTCGTCGCCCTGTGTCATGCGCAGGCGCATTTTGCCCAGACGTTTTTTATGCTGCGCCTGATCAATGCCGGGCGGTGCTGAACAGCCGGCCCCGGTATTCTTGACCCACTGCTTGCTCATGTAAAGTCGGCCGGATTGTGTCTCGGCCAGGGCACGGATATAGGTGTAACCATTGACCCGAACCTGGGTGGTGAGCTGTTCCATGGGGCGCTTTTCCGTCAGGGTGAAGACACCACCAACCGGTGCGGGATTCACATCCACGACCAGCCACACCCGGCGGACCGGGTCGGCAGCCGTGTCTGATCCGGCAGCGGGTTGCAGCCGGATGCTGACCGGTACCAAGGCATCATTCTCGGCCCGGGTCGGGGCTTCGAGGTTGATACGGCTGTCGGCCCCTTCGCTGATGGTGCGGTTTCCGAACAGCTTTTCCCGCAGCGGCTGCCACATGGCGTCACTGTCCGCTTCGGTATTGGCTCCACCCCAGGCACTGAAATCAGCGGGTGACTGGTTGGGGGGGGTGTCAGTGGGGGGATCGGCGGCCTGTACCGGCAGCAGGGCCAGACAGCCACCTGCCAGCAGCAGGGGAAAAAGCGGTGACAGATTGAAATGCGGGCATGGCATGCGGTGTCCTCCTCCGGTACGGCAGCTGTCATGAGTGTACAACAGCTGCCGGGAGCGGAACAGCCGGGCAGGGCAGATCAGGGCAGAGTGCCCTGGATGATGTAGTTGTAATTGCCGTTGCCGGTATTGCCGGGATGAAGCAGGATGTTGCCCAGAATCAGGTTGGTGTCATTATCGACCCCGGTGTAAACCGCCGCACCGTCCAGATTCAGGTCGGCATCCCGGTAGCCGAGGTCCCGATAGTTGGCATTGGCGGCGGTGTTGCCGGGGTTGAGCAGGACACTGGTGAGGATTTTATTGACATCATTATCCGGGCCGATGCCGATGACGCGGTCATCAATATTGCTATCTCCGGCCCACAGCAGCATTTTGTCGTTCAGTACCCGGCGCGCATTGAGCCCGCGGACACCGGTTGCCGGCAGGGAAAAATCCACCAGTACGGGCTGGTTGCTGAGTGCCACGGCACTGACCGTCGTGGTACCGAGGTGGTTGCGGTGGCGGATGCTGACCAGGTAGCTGCCGGCGGGAACGCCGGTAAAACTCAGGGTGGTACCGGTATCGGCCGGGTTGATGACATCCCCGTCACTTTGCAGCAGTGCGGCCTGCTGGGCAATGATGGTGGTCGGGCTGGCGGGTGCACGCAGCTGTACCAGTACCCAGTCCACCACCGCATCATTGCCCTGTTGGCTCAGGATGGCGGAAGTGGTGGTTTCCGTACCGCTGTAGCTGAATGGTGCCGCGCTGTAGGGCTGGTTCAGGGGAATCAGGTCCAGCGCACGCAGACGGTCCCGCATCAGGCCGGTACTGCTGACAAACGGCCCCTGCAGCAGGGCGCGGGTCTGCAGCTTCACCTGCCCGGGAGCGGTGACCGGGCTCAGGCTGAAGCTGGCGGTATCGTCTTCATCCGGAAAGGTGTCACGGTTGTAGGGGGTGGAATCCGGGTCTTCATGGAAGGCATAGGAAACTTCACCCACACCACTGAAGCTGCCGCTCTGGTTGACCTGCAGGGTCAGGGTCAGGGTTTTGCTGGCGTTGGGTCCCAGCTCGCCGACATTCCACTCCCCGGTCTGGGGATCGAAGGCACCACTGCTGTCATCGCTGACATGGGTGAAACCGTCGCCCGGCTCCAGCAGTACCTGTACCTGCTCATTGGTGACGGCGGAGTTGTTGCTGACCGTATACTGGATGGTGGTGGTGCTGCCGAAATAGGGGCTGCTCTCCAGCGCGGTGGCGCTCAGGCTCAGGTCCGAGGGGTCGGTGACGGTGCTGGTGAGCCATTTGAAAAAGGCTGCCGAATCATAGCTGTCATCGCCGGCATCGGCCAGTGCCAGCTTCACATGGTAGCTCTGGCTCGGGGTCAGGCCGTCAATATAGGCCGTCATGGGCTTGGTGATGCCGTCGAGTTGGGTGTTGACGTTGCCGGTACCATTTCCGTTGTCGTTGAAAGCATTGCTGTGCGAGAAGATGCAGCTGGCCCCATCTGCTGCCGAACCCGCGACACCGGCATTGATGTTGTTGACGGTGATGGCATCCTGGGTGCCGGGGTAATAGGCCGCATTCTGCACGCCACTCAGGCCGGGGCCGGAGACAAACAGGCCGAAGGCATCATTGAACTGTGAACACACGTATTCCGGGTATTCTTCGGAACCGAAGGTCAGCACGAAATTCAGCCGGCTGCCCTGCGGTACCACATCAAACTCGACCAGTACCGGGTCATACCGGGCATTGGCGCTGAGCGTGGTCAGGTCCGGGTCGGCGTAGGTGACATTCTGACGCCCGCTGTAACGGTCGGTGGCGTTGGGACCGAGAATGCTGCCGGAATCACCGGTGGACAGGTACAGGCCGGAATCAATACCGATCACGGCACCGGTACCCACCGACAGGCGCCCTTTCCGAAACAGGCCGTACTGGCTGTCAGTGCCTCGGCTGACCACCAGATTGCTGACACTCAGGCCGGGGCCGCTCAGGGCGGTTTCCATTTCGGTACCGGTAACGGTTTCATACAGTTCCGGATTGGCATGGGCGGGAAGGTTCAGGAGCAGTGCTGAAACCAGCAGTGTCAGGGGAGCCAGGGCCGGGAATGCCTTGTTGTTCATGTGATGGATTCCGTGCAGGTGCTTATTTTGATAATGATTTTGATCATTTAAATTTATAATTTTTAGGGAGGGCAACGGCTTTTTACCCGACGAACGCAGGGGCGGGGCCGGTGCAGTCCTGCCCTGGAAGGCTTTACAGGCTCCCGCTGCGTTTGATGTCGAGATAGTGATTGATCAGGCGGGTGGAAAGCTGCTCCGGTGGTACGTCCAGACACAGAATATGACTGGCGCGCAATGCTTCTAGTGTGCGGGTGCGGGTGGCCAGATAATGGGTGGTGGCTGCATGATTGATGGCATCTTCCAGATTGTCCACCGGGGCTTCCAGGGTCTGATCCAGAATCTGTTCCCGCAGGCTGGCAAACAGGACCAGATGGCGCTTGCGCATGAGGTGCAGGGCCGGCAGCAGGTCGTCGGTATCCTCATCACGCAGGTTGCTGAGCACAATCACCAGGGCGCGCTTTTTCTGCCGTACCAGCAGCTCCATGGCGGCCTGGCTGAAATCGGGGGCCTGAGGCCGGGCCTGCAGCTCATACACCGCATTCAGCAGCTGGTTCAGGTGATGATGCCCCTTGCGGGGTGGCAGCCAGCGCTGTTCACCGGCAAAAGCCAGCAGGCCGACGGCATCCCCCTGACGCAGGGCGATATAGGACAGCAGCAGCATGGCATTCAGGGTATGGTCAAAATGAGACAGCTCACCGTCCCGTGCCAGCATGCGGTGCCCGCAGTCCAGCAGCAGAATGATTTCCTGATCCCGCTCGTCCTGATACTCACGGGCAATGGTCTTGCCCATGCGCGAGCTGGCTTTCCAGTCGATCTGGCGCAGGCTGTCGCCGGCCCGGTATTCACGCAGCTGGTGAAAATCCTGACCTTCCCCCCGGCGGCGGCGCTTCATGATCCCCAGATGACTCAGGTGGTTATCGGTGGCCATCAGTGCATACTGGGCCACGGCAGAAAAATTGGGATACACTCGCAGCTCGGTTTCCAGCGCCACCTTGCGGTCGATCCACCACAGGCCCCCGAGTGACAGCAGGCGCAGCTGGCAGGCCTGGAACTGCAGCCGGCCCCGCGCCAGGGCACGGATGCCGTAGACCGGCATGCCCCAGGTACCGGGCGGGATGGAAAGCTTCAGCGGCAGGCCCTCGGTCTGCAGCTGGGGCGGGGCATGGTCATGGACCCATACGGTCCGGGGCTGCCGGCTGTCATTATGGAGCCGGAGCCGGACCTGCCGGGTCACGCCCAGTGGCAGCGATTGCGGCATGTGGCGTTCCAGGGGCAGTGTCAGCCGGTGGGAGCGCAGTGCATCCAGCAGCCAGACCAGTGTGGAAAGGCCCAGTAGCGCCAGCCACAACGGCAGCAGGGCCGGTAAAAAACTGGCCAGCAGCGCCAGCCCCAGATTGAGGGCCAGCAGCTGAAAACTGCGGCGGGCAGGCAGGATCATTGGCGCGGTGCTTCGGTCTTGTCCAGCACGATCTGCAGTACCTGATCCGCATCATGGCCTTCCAGTTCCATTTCCGGGGCCAG
This sequence comes from Thiothrix sp., assembly GCA_020442915.1. Classification (GTDB taxonomy): domain Bacteria; phylum Pseudomonadota; class Gammaproteobacteria; order Thiotrichales; family Thiotrichaceae; genus Thiolinea. Next base: position 15,471 of record JAGRJD010000075.1, read on the forward strand.
TGAAACCCGGTGCCGCAAGACCGGCAGGGCGACATCCTTGATGTCATCCGGGTGCACGTAATTACGCCCGTTGAGCAGGGCATGGGCGCGGGCCGCACGGATCAGGGCGATGCTGCCACGCGGGCCGGCCCCGAAGCGCAGACCCTGCCCCTGACGGGTGGCTTGGGTCAGGCGTACTGCATAATCCAGCACCGCCGGGTCGGTGGCCACCGTGGCAGTAACCCGCTGCATGGCCTGGATCATGGCCGGATTGACCACGGTCTGCAGCCGGTCAAGGTTGAAATCATCCCCGACCTGTTCACGGGTGACCGCAGCAACCAGGGCTGTCTCCTCCGCCAGCGAGGGATAGTCGATGTGCAGCTTCATCAGGAAGCGGTCCAGCTGCGCTTCCGGCAGCGGATAGGTTCCTTCCTGCTCCAGCGGGTTCTGGGTAGCGAGGACGAAGAACGCCTGATCGAGCGTGTGGATATATCCGCCGGTCGTCACGGTTCCTTCCTGCATCGTTTCCAGCAGGGCCGACTGC
>JAGRJD010000011.1 GCA_020442915.1 Thiothrix sp.
GGTCGGTCAGGCTGAGCAGGAAGGCAAGCATGTGCTGTACATCCTCCCCGGTGTAATCCTGGCCGGGCAGTTGTACGTCACAGGCGAGGATATAGCGCATGCGTTCCTGCAGGTCATCGCTCTGAATATTCTGCTGCAGTACCTGCTTGCGGTCGTAGTTGAGTCCGTTCAGAAACGGGTCCATCATGTGCCGGATCACGCCTGCGAGGGTGGTATAGGCGCCGTTATGGCCCCAGGGACCGGTAACTTCGACATTGAGCAGGCTCGGGGTGCGGAAGCGGAAACGGTCTGCGGATTGGCCGGTCACCAGTTCCCGTCCCCGGTCCAGTCCGTCATCCGGCAGGTCGCCGGCCTGCTTGCCGGGGCCGACCGGTGGCATCAGGGTGTGGTAGAACTGTTCATTGGTAAAAAAATCACCGCTGTGACAGTTGACGCAGCCATATCCCCCATTGCCGGCCGGGCGGTAAAACAGCAAGGCCCCTTTTTTGGCTTGCTCACTGATGGCGTCATTGTCACCCTGAACGTAAGCTGACCAGGGGTTGGCCACAAAAATCTGCGAACGCTCGTACTCACTGATGGCTTCACTGATGTTCTGCTCGGTGATCAGGGTATTGGGCAACCCGTCCGGTGTATTCCAGGCACTGCGGAACTGTTCCAGCCAGTAGGCACTTTCCGTGGCTGGCAGCACCCCCTGCTGGGAGCCATATCCGCCCAGACGCTCGGCAATCTGCTGTCGGCAGGACTGGTTGTTGCCATTCTGATCAAAGTTTTCTCCGCGCATTTCCAGACTGGAAGTCAGGGGAAAGCGGGCCTGGGCCTGAACCAGATTGCGGCCGGCATCCGGGTCGGGTTGGGGCCAGGGCACATCCGGGGTGGTGATGGTACCCTCCGGGAGGGCGGCAATACGCCCGTCATGGAAAATATGCTGGCGCCACAGGGCGATATTGAAGGTGGTGGGTGCATTGCGGGGGACCTGTGGGGGCTCACGGTTGGCGGTTTTGCGTCCGTGTCCCAGGATTTCCAGATTTTTGGCCCCGACGCCGATGGAGAGCGACAGTTCATCACCGCCACCCAGCAGGGGATGGTGACAGCTGGCGCAGGCAACATCCAGATCCCCGCCCAGTGCCCGTGAAAAAAACAGTTTCATACCCAGTTGGGCCTTGGGGGTGGTGATGGCCGGAGGCTGTATTTCCCGGACCGGATCGCCGCTCAGGTTGAAGGCACTGATCAGCGCCCGCAGTTCCGTGTCCATATCGGGACTGCTGCCTGTGCCGGGGGCCGGCAGGTTCTGCCATCGGGCGGCTTCCGCTCCCGGCTCCGGAGTATCAAGGCATCCGCCGAGCGTCAGCGCCATGCCAACTGTCAGGATGCTTTTCCACATGTCGTGTGACTCCCTGCTGGTCATTAATGAAAATTATGGCGCAGGGTGCCGGTTCCCGAACCTGAAACCAAACCCAGTGGCCCTGTTTGGCCGATGGCATGGGAGTGTGTGGTGTGAGGTTTCAACCCGGAAGAAGAAACTGATGAAACCGGTGGGAGAAAGGCGGGGAGGACTGGAGTCTGTCTGCTGCACCTCCCCCGTGCGGAACATCCGTCGGGGGGAGGGCAGTGGGGGGTCAGAGCAGGTTGTGGCGCTTGAGTTTGGTACGCAGGGTGGCACGGTTGATGCCCATGAACTGTGCTGCCTTGGACTGGTTCCCATGGGTATAGCGCATCATGACTTCCAGCATGGGGCGCTCGACTTCGTCCAGCACCAGGCGATAGACGTTGCTTGGATCGTGATCACCCAGTGTTTCCAGATAGTCCTGGAGGGTACGGTGTACCGTTTCTGACAGGGAGGAATCCAGGGTACGGGTAGATGCATTCATTTTATTTAACCTTTGTTAATAGCCAGCTTGGCTAGAATTTGTTCCAACACCACCAGCTGTTCGTTGGGGCAATTTATTCTCAGCACCTGGTGCTTCCAGCGTGCCGGATCATGAGCCAACCTGTCCAGGTACCACACAATGTGTTTGCGTCCAATGCGTACTCCGGCAGGGCCATGAAACTCATGAATTGCCTTCAGGTGATCCAGAACAACCTGAGTCCGATGTGAGATATCCAGTGCTTCAGGGCGTTTCCCGGTGCCGAGAAAAGTCTGAAGCTGCTCGAATATCCACGGTTGTCCCAAGGCAGACCGACCGACCATCAGGCCATCAGCGTGCGTGTAATCCAGTATGAAAGCGGCATCTTCCACGCTCCGGATGTCGCCGTTGGCGATCACGGGAATGGCGACATGCCGCTTTACCCGGCGGATTGTTTCGTACTCGGCTGCACCCCGAAAAGCATCATTGCGGGTTCTGCCGTGCAGGGACAGGGCGGCAATGCCGGAATCCTCGGCCAGCTGGGCAATGTCTACTGCATTGCGGGTTGTCTCCGACCAGCCGGTCCTGAATTTCAGCGTCACCGGCACATCCACTGCCGAAACAACGGTTTCCAGTATTGTCCTGACCAGCCGCGGCTCCCGTAACAAAGCAGAGCCCGCCGCTCTTTTGAGCACCTTTTTGGCCGGACATCCCATGTTGATGTCAATGATCTGCGCCCCGCGTGCGACGCATTCACGGGCAGCCACTGCCATCTGCACAGCCTCGGTTCCCGCAATCTGGAGACTGCGGGGTTCCGTTTCGGAAAGCTGGGGCAGGCGCGTACTGGATTTTCTGCTTTCCCAGAACCGGATATCGGAGGTCAGCATCTCTGAGGTGGCCATGGATGCGCCATGGTTCCGACAGAGATTCCTGAAGGGCAGGTCCGTTGCTCCGGCCATGGGAGCCAGCAGCAGATTGCCTTGTAACCGATATGTACCAATTCTCAAAAGCATTTACTTAACGCACAACCTTGAGTAAAAGAATACCACCTCAGGTGTCAATTTCTCCGCACTTCCAGACTCCCGGTAGTGTTTGGAGGAAAGATGGCTAAGGAGAACACTGGAAAGAGGCTGATTTTTTCTGCAAAAAATCAGGCTACCTGACAGCTGGCAATCCTGACTGATGGGTGGCATAAATTGTAGGGGCAATTTTACACGCAAGAAATAGCTTGATCAAAATATAGTGAAAATCACTGGCATTATAATATTCAGGTTGACTGATATTTAAACTAGTGCCTAAAAAACAATCGCTTATGCCGTCATCCAGACCCTGCTTCAGTATCGGTCAGTTGCCAGAAAACTACCATCACCTGAACAGGGCAGGGGGGCACCAAGGGCTTCCCCTGTTTCGGGGATTCAGGCCTTGACGGGTTGCGGTTTGTCCCGGTGCGGGGTTTTGCGCTCTCCGAACAGGCGTTTCTGGGCCTGCTGCAGGTTTTCGCTCAGGCCCTCCAGTACCAGCACGTCTTCGGCCTGCAACACCATGTCCGCAGAGGGATGGTCCCCCCGGATATCCCCCCGGCGCAGGGATTTGACTGTCAGCTTGAGGGAGCCCAGTCCCAGTTCGGCGATACTCATGCCGACTGCCCGGTCATTGGGCTTGAGCACGATGGTATGCAGCTGGGACTGCCGGTTGGGCAGTACGCCCGGTTTCGGGCTTTCGCCGCGGAAGTAGCTGATCAGGGCACTGTAGCCATCCTTGCGGGTGCGTTCGATGGCTCCGTTGATTTCCTCCAGCGGCAGCTCCAAGCGTTTCATGACCCGCTCAGCGACCATGATGCCCGATTCCAGCAGCTCCGGCAGCACTTCGGTGGCACCCAGTGCTTCCAGCTCCCTGATGTGCAGTTCATTCCGGGTCCGTACCAGGATCGGGATGCTGGCCTGCTTGCGGCGTGCCACTTCAACCGTCAGGCGTGCGGCATCCAGGTCGGCAAGGGTGACAACCAGAATCCGTGCCCGGTAGATGCCGGCAGCCACCAGGATTTCAGGGCGGCTGGAGTCGGCGTAATGGACATCCGAGCCGGCATCGCGGGCTTCCTTGACAATGGTCGGGTCCAGGTCCAGGGCCAGATAGGGGATGCCCTGTTCTTCCAGAAACCGGGCCAGACTCTGGCCGACGCGCCGGAAACCACAGATGATGACATGATTTTCGACCTCCTTGACATCCAGGCTGAACTGGTGGGCGGCTTTATAGCGGTTTTTGAGGTAACTGTCGCGGAACAGCAGGCGTGACAGCCGGTCATTGTAGCGCAGCAGGATGGGAGCCAGTGCCATGCTGATCACAATGGCTGCCAGGACCGCCTGGGCTTCAGCATCGCTCAGCAAGGCATTGCTCAGGGCCAGCGAGAGCAGGGCAAACCCGAACTCTCCGCCCTGGGCCAGTGCCACCCCGGTACGCAGCGAGGTGCCGTAGTCCTCCCCGAACAGGCGGGTCAGTACAGCAATCAGCAGTGCCTTGCCGACCGTCAGCCCCAGTACCAGCAGGACGATATAAAACCAGAGGGCCGGGATGACGGACAGGTCGAGCTTGGCACCGACACTGATGAAGAACAGCCCCATCAGAATATCCCGGAACGGGCGGATCTCACTTTCGATCTGATGCTTGTATTCGGTTTCGCTCAGCAGCATGCCGGCCAGAAAGGCACCCAGTGCCAGTGACAGCCCCAGCGACTGGGTGACCCAGGCTGCGGTCAGGGAGACCAGCAGTACCGTGATATTGAAGAGTTCCTGCGACTGGGTACTGGAAATGGCATGAAACAGCGGGCGCATGGCCTTGTGGCCGGCAACCAGAACCAGTCCCAGCAGCAGCAGGTTCAGCAGCATGCCGACACTCAGGGCCATGAGGTTGCCCTGGGCTTCCAGCCCACCGCTCAGGAGGGGAATCACAATCAGGAACGGAACGACGGCCAGGTCCTGAAATAGCAGGATTCCCAGCGCGAGCTGGCCATGACGGGTCCGCATTTCACCCTGGTCATTCAGCTGCTTGACGACAATGGCGGTGGAGGAAAGGGCCAGCGCACCGGCGGCAATGATGGCACCTTTCCAGCTCAGGTCGAACAGGTACAGGATCATGAATGCACTCAGGGCCGACAGCAGCACCTGCAGGCCACCGAGTCCCAGCACCACGGTGCGCATGGCCAGAAACTGGCGCACGGAAAACTCCAGGCCGATGGCAAACAGCAGGAACACTACCCCGACCTCACCCATGAACTCGATCGAGCCATGTTCCGGCAGCCAGCCCAGGGCGTATTTGCTGGTAATGGCACCTACCAGCAGATAGCCCAGAATCGGAGGCAGCCTGATGACACGGAATGCAGCAACCGATCCGAAGGAAAGGACCAGCAGCAGCAATATTTCTTGCAGCAGATTACTCCCGTGTTCCAATATGATGTCCCCTTGTTTGTTCTGATGCCTGTATCCGGCGGCTGACCCTGAACAGCATGCCCGGCAGCCATGGTCCTGCTCGTCCCGGACCGGTTGCACTCAAAGCTTAAGGCATCCATGGCGGAGCGTAAATAGAGGAAGGTGAAAGACTGAACGGCCCTGACACCAGAATGGAAGTGATCAATGCCAACAGGCATCAGCGACCGGCCACGGTGTCGGCTGGTGACTGGAACCCGGCTTTTGCCGACCGGCATCCGGCTTTCGCCCAGCTGGGTGCGGTGCGGTTCTGGGAGCACTGCAGTACTTGGCCGGATTGCACTCTGCTGGGCGGGCGCCTGCCACCGGGTCTGCAGGTGTGTTCCGGTGCACTGGTCCGCTTTGTGCCCCAGGATGGCACGCTCCCGTATCCGGCACTTTACTATGAAGAGCGCATCGCCCGTCATGGCCTGGTGGCCACCCGCGCCAACTGGCATGACTTTTTCAATGCCCTGGTGTGGGGGCTTTACCCGGCGGCCAAGGTCAGGATCAATACCCTGCATGGCCGTGACATTGAGACTGCCGGCATGGCACGTACCGCCCGCCGCGATGCCCTGACCCTGTTTGATGAAAATGGTGTGGTGCTGGTCGGCAGTGATCGGGCACTGTTGCAGGCCGTGCTGGATTTCCGCTGGGTGGAGGTGTTCGACCCCGGTGCCGGCTGGGGCACCAGCCTTGTCTGCCAGGTCTTCGGGCATGCCCTGTTTGAAAAGCTCATGACCCCCTATGTGGGGCTGACGGCTCATGCGATCCTGCTGCAGGCAGATGCCGCCTTTTTTGAGCTGTCCCTGCCACGGCAGCAGGAATGGATCAGCCACGGTCTGGCCACTGTCCTGGAGCATATTGATGCACCGGATCGACTGAGCCCGGTACCGGTATTGGGTATACCCGGTTGGTGGCCAGTCCAGAATGATGATTTTTTCAGCAATAGGGCCTATTTCCGCTCCAAACAGCGTACACGGCGGGCAAAAGCCTACCCCCTGCCCCCCAAAGGGGAGCGATAACGGCTTTTACAGGGCGGATGTGCGCGACAAACTGCGCATGCGGGGACTTTATCTGGTATAATTCCGCGATTCCAAATTACGGGTCAAACAACAAACATGGCCGATTTCGCCAAGGAAGTCCTTTCCGTCAATCTTGAAGACGAGATGCGTCAGTCCTACCTGGACTACGCCATGAGTGTCATTGTCGGGCGTGCCCTGCCGGATGTGCGTGACGGACTCAAGCCGGTACACCGGCGCGTACTGTACGCCATGAATGAACTGGGCAACGACTGGAACAAGCCTTACAAGAAATCCGCCCGCGTGGTCGGTGACGTGATCGGTAAATACCATCCGCATGGCGATACGGCAGTTTATGATGCCGTGGTGCGCATGGCCCAGCCGTTTTCACTGCGCTACATGCTGGTGGACGGGCAGGGCAACTTCGGCTCCGTGGACGGGGACGCACCCGCCGCGATGCGCTATACCGAAGTGCGCATGGCCAAGGTGGCACATGAGCTGATGGCTGACCTGGACAAGGAGACCGTGGATTTCGGCCCCAACTACGATGGTTCCGAGTCCGAACCGCTGGTATTCCCGACCCGGATTCCCAACCTGCTGGTCAACGGCTCCTCCGGCATTGCAGTCGGCATGGCCACCAATATTCCGCCCCACAACAGCCGCGAGGTGATCAACGCCTGCCTGGCCATGATCGAAAAGCCGGACCTGGATGTGGAGGAGCTGATGGCGTATCTGCCGGGGCCGGACTTCCCCACTGCCGGCATCATCAACGGGGCACGGGGTATCCGTGAGGCCTATACCACCGGCAAGGGCCGCATTTATGTGCGGGCACGGGCCGAGGTGGAAACCGATGCCCGGAGCGGGCGTGAAACCATCATCGTCCATGAGCTGCCGTATCAGGTCAACAAGGCCCGCCTGCTGGAGAAAATCGCCGAGCTGGTCAAGGACAAAAAGCTGGAGGGCATTTCCGAGCTGCGCGATGAATCCGACAAGGACGGCATGCGCATGGTGATCGAGATCAAGCGCGGCGAGTCGGGTGAGGTGGTGCTCAACAACCTCTACAAGCAGACCCAGATGCAGACCGTGTTCGGCATCAACATGGTGGCGCTGGTGGACGGACAGCCCCGCCTTTTGAAACTCAACGAGATCATTGAGGCTTTCCTGCGTCACCGGCGCGAAGTCGTGACCCGGCGTACCATTTTCGAGTTGCGCAAGGCCCGTGAGCGGGCACATATCCTGGAAGGGCTGGCCGTGGCCCTGTCCAATATTGATGACATCATCGCCCTGATCAAGGCGGCGGCAAGCCCGGCGGAGGCCCGTGAGCAGCTGCTGGCCCGGGGCTGGAATCCGGGGATCGTGAGTGAAATGCTGGCCAGGGCCGGGGCGGACGCCTGCCGCCCGGACTGGCTGGCTGCAGAGCTGGGTCTGCGCGACGGGCAGTACTGGCTGTCCGAGGTACAGGCCAGAGCCATTCTGGACCTGCAGCTGCATCGCCTCACCGGGCTGGAAAAAGACAAGATCATCAGTGAGTACCGTGAGCTGCTGCTGAAGATTGAGGACCTGCTGGATATTCTCGGGAGTCCCGAGCGCCTGATGCAGGTGATCCGTGATGAGCTGCTGGAAACCCGTGAAGCCTTCGGGGATGAGCGCCGCACGGAAATCAATGCCATCGGTGAAGACCTCAACATGGAGGATCTGATCGCCGATGAGGAAGTGGTGGTCACGCTCTCGCATGCGGGTTACGCCAAGGCACAGCAGCTTGATACCTACCGTGCCCAGCGCCGGGGCGGACGTGGCAAGGCCGCCACCGCCATGAAGGAAGAGGATTTCATCGAAAAGCTGTTTGTGGCCAGCACCCATGACACCATCCTGTGTTTCTCCAGCCGGGGGCGCATGTACTGGCTCAAGGTCTGGCAGCTGCCGATGGCCAGCCGCAACTCGCGCGGGCGTCCGATGGTGAACCTGCTGCCGCTGGAAGACGGGGAACGCATCAACGCCATCCTGCCGATCCGGGCGTATTCCGAAGGGTGGCATGTGTTCATGGCGACCTCCAGTGGTACGGTGAAGAAAACACCACTGACGGATTTTTCCCGCCCGCGCAGTGCCGGGATCATCGCCATTGACCTGCGGGATGATGATTATCTGGTGGATGTCGGCCTGACCGATGGCAACAAGGAAGTCATGCTGTTCAGCAATGCCGGCAAGGCCATCCGTTTCGGCGAGAATGCTGTGCGTGCCATGGGGCGTGCAGCTGCGGGTGTGCGCGGTATCAGGCTGGATGAGGGACAGCGTGTGAATGCACTCATCATTCTGGATCAGGGCGACCTGCTGATAGCGACGGAAAACGGCTATGGCAAGCGCACCCGGGTCGATGAGTTTTCGGTTCAGGGCCGGGGTGGCATGGGCCTGATTGCGATCCAGACTTCAGAACGTAATGGCGAGGCTGTGGGGGCGGTGCAGGTGACGGAGGAGGATCAGGTCATGCTGATTACCAATGGCGGTACCTTGGTGCGCACGCCGGTGCGGGATATTTCCATGGTGGGACGCAATACCCAGGGCGTGACCCTGATCCGTACCGGTGAGGATGAAAAGCTGGTACAGATTGCCCCGATCCGTGATTCCGATGAGGAGGAGGATGGGGAGATGGCCCCAGGTGAGTCAACAAGCGAGGGAAATGATGCATGAAAAAGATACTTTCGGGCTTGATCGTGTTGCTGATACTGGGACTGGCGGCTCTGGGAGGAGCGACCTGGTACGGCGGGAGTCGGGTCGAGTCTGAATTGAAGCAGGGGCTGACCGCTGTGAATGGCAGCCTGCGCAATTTCAGTGCCCAGATACAGCTGGAGCCGCCTTTGCAGCTCGCACTGCATTCCTTTCAGCGCCACCCGCTGGACAGCGATGCGGTATTGACGCTGGAAGGCCCGGCGGACCTGCCTGCCGAGCGGCCACAGATTGACCTGAAGCTGGTGCATGGGCCGGTATTGTGGCGGCCCGGTACCGGGGCGGGGACGCCGGTGCTCGGGCAGGGACTGGCACACCTGCAGCTGGACCTGTCGGCTTTGAGTGCTGACCAGCAGGCGCTGCTCAGCCAGGCGTTTGGCGGCAGGGAGCCCCTGAGCGGACTGGCGTGGCGGGGATTTGACCAGCAGACGAATTATCAGGTTAACCTCAACCCGCTGGATTACCGTGATGAGACCAGCGGCGTGGCCGTTACCCTGACCGAGGCCAGCCTGACCGGGTCGGTCAGTGAAAGCCGGAGTGAGGGCGGGAATATCCTGACCCTGCCCAGCCATTTCAGGGCCGGTGCGTTCAGTATGGCGCTGCCGGGAGACAGTGGCTCCAGCGAGCTCCGTTTTTCCGGCATTACGGCCAATGGCAATTATGACCTCAATGCAGACGGTCTGGCCTTGCGCAGCGACTCCGATCTGGCGGTCTCAGGGGTTGAGTTCACGGCGCCCGACCTGCCGGAGCCGGTCAGTTTCGACTTGGTCGGCCACAGCAGCATGGGGGATGACGCCGGCAATCTGAACCTTGCTTCCAGCCTGAAACTGCAGGTACTCAAGACGCCGTTTGCGCCGGAAACCGAAGCCAGCCTGGATTTCGGGCTCACGGGGCTGAATGCGAAAGCCATGGCCGCGTTCCAGCAGCAGCTGCAGGCACTGCAGGGCAACATGAATGAAGTGAACCGCCTGACACTGGCCGGGCTTAAGCAGGTGGCTGCAGATGCGCAGGCAGATGGTGCGTTGACGGACGATACGACTGGTCGTGATGCATCTCCGGCAGCAGCGGAGCCGGATGTTGCTGCCGCCGGGGCCGGTCTGGCGGCTGCCGAGACTGCTGCGGAGCAGGATACAGCCGCCGCCGGTACCGGACTGAACCCGGAAGATCAGGCCAGACTGGCCGAACTGTCCGGCGAGCTGGAGCAGCAGCAACAGCAGTTGCTGGATCTGGCGCTGGAAAAGCTTGTCAACCCCGGTCACACCCGGTTCACCAATGCCCTGGCGATCAACAATGAGAATGGCAAGGCCAGTCTGGACCTGGACCTGACCTATCAGGGACCGCCTGACGGGATGACACTGAACAGTACAACCCTGCCGACCCTGACACCGGACCAGCTGCTGGCGCTGGTGCGCGGCAAGGTGGATTTCGGCTTTGATCCGGCCCTGTTTCCGCTGGCAGCCCTGTTTCTGGAGCATCCGGCCATTGCCAAAGAAGATGAGCGTTATGTCGCCCATCTGGAACTGGCCGGCGACAGGCTGGTCCTGAATGGGGAGGACATGACGCTGGAGGCGTTCATTGCCCTGCTGGAGCCGGATGCAGGGGGGCTATTGATGGACCCGGGCGATCTGGAGGACGGGGAACCGGTCGACGGCGATATGCCGAACAGCGGGCAGGGTGAGGATGGCATGATGGATGCCGAGCCCACCGGGGATGAGGCTGTTGACGATGGTAGCATGGTGGATGAGCCGGAGATGATACCGGCAGCAACACCTGCTGCGGGGGAGGCCGGTACGGAAACCGCACCGGTACCGGCCCGGTGATGCCCCTGTGTCCATGCCCTGATTAAAGAGTGATCCGAATGCAGCGTGTCCATAATTTCAGTGCCGGTCCGGCGACCCTGCCGCTGGACGTATTGCAACAGGCCCGGGATGAACTGCTGGACTGGAACGGGTCCGGCATGTCAGTGATGGAGATGAGCCACCGGGGCCGCCATTTCATGACCATCGCCGCCCAGGCCGAACAGGACCTGCGGGAACTGCTGGCCATTCCTGCCGGTTACAAGGTACTGTTTCTGCAGGGCGGGGCACATACCCAGTTTGCCATGATCCCGCTCAACCTGCTGCGTGGGCGGGCCAGTGCTGATTATCTGGATACCGGCGACTGGTCGCTGAAGGCGATTGCGGAGGCCCGGCGGCTGGGAGGCGTGCAGGTGGTGGCCAGCAGTGCCGCCAGTCATTACACGACCCTGCCTGACCCGGCAGACTGGCAGTGTGACCCGGCAGCGGCCTATTTTCATTACACCTCGAATGAAACCATTCGCGGGGTGGAATTTCACCAGATACCGCTGCCGGCCCATGCCGATACCCCACTGGTGGCGGACATGTCCTCCAATATCCTGGCGCGGCCTGTCGATGTCAGTCATTTCGGCCTCATCTATGCCGGGGCGCAGAAAAACATCGGTCCGGCCGGACTGACGCTGGTGATCGTGCGTGAAGACCTGATCGGGCAGGCCCGGGCCGGTACCCCGACCATGCTGGATTATGCCACCTTTGCCGGCAGCGACTCCATGTACAATACCCCACCCACTTATGCCTGGTACCTTGCCGGGCTGGTGTTCCAGTGGCTCAGGCGTCAGGGTGGACTGGCGGCCATGGCCGTGCGCAATCAGCGCAAGTCTGAAAAGCTGTATGCGGCCATTGATGATTCGGGCGGGTTTTATCGCTGTCCGGTGGCGGTGTCCTGCCGCTCATGGATGAATGTGACTTTCACGCTGGCGGATGCCGCGCTGGAACCGGTGTTCCTGCAACAGGCCGAAGCAGCCGGCCTGTCGGGGCTCAAGGGGCACCGGCTGGTGGGAGGCATGCGTGCCAGTCTTTATAATGCCATGCCCGAGGCGGGTGTGGATGCGCTGATTGGTTTCATGAGCGAATTCGGGCGTAGCCACGGGTGAGTGATGGCCTGGGAGGAACAGCATGAGTGATGAACTGCAGGCCCTTCGGGTCCGGATTGATACCATTGATGAACAGCTGCTGGAGTTACTGACCCAGCGTGCCCGCTGTGCCGAGAAGGTGGCGCAAGTCAAGCTGGCGGAGGATCCGAAGGCGACGTTTTACCGCCCGGAGCGTGAAGCCTGGATTCTCAACCGCATGCAGGCACTGAATCCGGGGCCGTTACAGAACGAGCAGATCACCCGCCTCTACCGTGAGGTCATTGCCGCCTGCCTGGCGCTGGAAGAATCCATGTGCATCGCCTATCTGGGGCCGGAAGGCACCTTCACCCAGGAGGCGACGCTCAAGCATTTCGGTCAGGGTATCGCCACCCGTCCGGTGGATTCCATCGCCCAGGTGTTCCGTGAGGTGGAGGCCGGACGGGTGCGTTACGGGGTGGTGCCGATCGAAAATTCCACCGAGGGCGTGATCACCCATACCCTGGACACGTTCATGCATTCGGGCCTGCGCATCTGCGGGGAAATCCTGCTGCGCATCCACCAGAACCTGATGGGTATGCGGGAGGCGTGGCAGGAGGCCGTGCGGGTCTATTCGCACCAGCAGTCACTGGCGCAATGCCGCTACTGGCTGGACAAGCACCTGCCGGGGGTCGAGCGTATTCCCGTGAGCAGCAATACCGAAGCGGCCCGGCTGGCGGCACAGGACCCGCAGGCTCTGTCCATCGGCCCCAGACAGGCTGCCGGAATTTACGGCCTCAGGCTGGTGCAGGCCAATATCGAGGATCACGCCCACAATACCACCCGCTTTCTGGTGATCGGCAATCAGGTAGTCGGCCCGAGCGGCAATGACAAAAGCTCGCTCATGGTGTCCACCCCCAACCGTCCCGGTTCCCTGTTCCACATCCTCAAGCCGCTGGCGGAAAACGGGGTTGATATGACCCGTATCGAATCACGCCCCTCGCGTCATACCAACTGGGACTATGTGTTTTTCCTGGATGTGCGCGGGCATGAACAGGAGGATGCGGTGCAGAGTGCACTGGCTGCCCTGGAGGCTGAAGTGGATCTGGTGCGGGTGCTGGGGTCCTATCCGGTGGCGGTGATCTGAGGCCGGACTGAACCGGGCGCTGCATTGCTGCCCTGTCGGCAGGTGTGGCGTCGTTCAGGTTGGGGTCTGCCCGGATGGACAGACCCCGGCTGCGTTATGGGTCAGGGGCTGGGCTCAGTGGCGGCCCTTGCCCTTGCCTCCGGTGTGACTGCTGCGTGAGGTAACGGTGGTGTATTCCGCCAGCGTCAGGGTCTGGGAATAGTCGGTATCAAAGCGGGCAAAGCTCAGAATGCCGCTGTGATCGTCGTGGTCATACAGGGCGGAAAATTCGGCCTGAGTCAGGGTGGCACTGCTGTCAGTGTCGGCAAGTGCGAAAACATTGCTCCAGTAGCTGCTTGATGCCGTACTGGCATTTGCCGTAAATTCAGCGAGTGTGAGGGTACTGCTGCTGTCGGTGTCCAGCGCCGTGAAGGCCGCAGCAAGGCGGCGGGTCTGGACCGCATCTTCCAGATTCTGGTATTCCGCCAGACTCAGGAGACTGCTGCTGTCGGCATCGTAGGTGCTGAAGTCGGCGGTGCGCACGGCAATGATTTCGGCGCTGGTGACGACCCCGTCACCATTGGTGTCGTAGGCGGCGATGTAGCCCTCATTGCCATGGCCACCACCGGCAATCGCAGGACCGCCTGCGAGTGTCAGGATTGAAACAGCCAGTGCGGCCAGTACGGATTTTTGTTGGGTAGGCATATCAAATGCTCCTCATTTCAGTTACAGAGAACTTACCCTCGGGGTAAGTGATTTGGCCCGGTGCTGCTATCACCGGGTTTTTTATTGCCCGTGCCCGAAGGCAGGGGACCATGGAATGGTGTGCGGACGGTTCTCACCTCAGGGGGGCCTGACTGGTACGGCGCTCAAGGCGTAATACCCGCAGATTGCCGTTGCTGTCGGCGTCGGCCCTGATCTGGACTGACTCACCCACTGCCAGCTGTTCCAGCGTCAGGGACTGGTGATGGCGGCCATCCAGCGGATCGCCCAGCAGCATGCTGGTGTTGTCCACCAGCAGGGTCAGGCCGCTCACTTGCAGGGTGCGACTGCTTAGGTTGATGGCTTCAATGGTGCCGTTCACACGCTGGTAGGCATCATCGTTTCTGGTCCGGCCCGGTTTGATCCGGCTTGCGAGCAGCACTCCGTCAGCATTGATGGCACCCTCGACTTCCAGGCTGTCATTGAGCTGGATGCTGTCAGGCTGCAGGTCAATGAAGCGGGTGCTGTCGTCCGTGAGCACCCATTGCCGGTCCAGCTGGAAGTGCTGCCAGGATTCCAGCACCGTCACCAGGCCTTCCAGTTCAACCTGGCTGTCTTTCGGGAACTGGTGCTGTTCCGGCAGGGTAATCCGTGCCGCAACGATCTGCCCGTTCTGGAGCGCCTGACGGCTCTGGACCCTGACGTGCAGGCCATTGGCCAGGGGAGTGTCCGGCAGGCTGGCCTGGGTGTAATCAATAACCAGCTGGTCGAGCTGGAAGCGCTGCTCTGTAGTGGACAGTCCGCTGATGGTGCCCTGTACCTCCAGCGCTGAGCTGGTCGTATCAAAACGGGTTCCCAGCCATTGAATGCTGCTGGCCTGAATCACGCCCTGCGCATCCCGGGTGCCGGAGACCCCGGCCATATTGCCCAGTGCCAGCTCTGACAGCTGTTCAATTCCGTGCAGTACGGTCAGCTGGTCGGTCCTGACGTGCTGGCCCATGATGACCACGCTGCGGTTGTCGCTGGAGACAGCCGTCACTTCGCCGTTGATCAGGCTTTCAAAGTCAACGGAGGTGGCGACTCCGCTGGTGCCATCAGCATTGATGCTGCCGGTCACCGTCACCAGTTCGCCGAGGTTGAAGCTGTCCTGGCTGCCGACACTGGCTCCATTACGGATGAAGTCGGCCTGATCGACATTGAAATGGATGCCGTTGACATAGATGCTGCCGAAACCGGTGATGGCTCCGACGGAAATGCCGGTACCCGACATACCACCCTCGGCCAGATCGGTGCCGGTATCCACGCAGGCCGTCAGTACCCCGGCCAGCAGCAGTTGTCCGAGCAGGGCGGCATTAATTTTCATGTTCAACTTCCTGTTTTGCTGCGGGGCGCTCGAAATAAAAGATGCCGACGCCGGCCTGCATGTTCCGGCCCCTGCCTTGGGAACGGGGATTGCTGTCACGGTCATGGCCGGCCAGCCAAGTGTTGAAACGCACCAGCAGGTTCTGGGCATCCTGACGCACGAAAGCACGAAATTCAGGCGTGACACTTTCCGGAATGCGGTTGTAGCTGACCTTGCGCTGGTAATACAGTTCGTCACCGGGTCTGCGGGTCAGGTTGTGTTCAATCGTGTCGATCAGCAGCGCTACATCGGTTCCCAGCAGGCGGATTTTTTCCGGCTCGTCACCATGGGGAATATAGACCTTGTTCTGCAGGCTGATCCGGTCTTCGGCATCCGCCTTGACCATGTTGATCCGCTTCATTTCATCCAGCATGGCGAAGCAGGACATGTCGCCGCTGTAGCGCCGGACCAGGGCCTCGAAACTGCTTTTTTCACCGCGGAAGGCCAGCAGGCCAGGCTCGCCGGCTGCATCCAGGAACTCCGGATCATTGACCCAGCCCTGCACCACACGCTGGCTGCGGTTGAAAGTGATGCCGGTATCCTGACGGAGATTCTGTTTCAGCCAGGCCACGTCCTTACGGGTCAGGCCGGTGATGGCCGCCATGCGGGTGGTGGTGGGGCGCTCGCCGGCTGCCAGCAGCTCGTCCTCGACCACTTCCAGATAAGCCTGTTTGGCCAGATGGATGAAGTCTTTGTACGCCACGCCTTTCCGATACAGGATATGCATCAGTGCTTTCATGATCCGGAAAAAGGCTTGTTGCAGGACTTGGTTCATGGATGGGAATTTATTCCCATTTATGGATAAAATCAAGTCAGATTGTTGATCCTGACCCAACCGGATACGGAAGGCGGCAAGGCCGTGCATGCCGCCCTACTGCCTATCCATGCTGAAATGCGCTAAAGTGCGCCCATAGCGCGTTCAATGCTGACAATACTGACCTAGCCGGAGCATTCATGGGCAGCCCAGAGACAGAGACCACCACTTCACATACCCTGTACAGCCACTATGCACGCCTGCTGCAACAGGCACATGAGGTTCTGGCCCAGGCTGACCGGTATCTGCAGGAAACAACGCCCGATGGTCAGCCTAACCCCAATTACCTGCCAACCTATATTGAAAAGCTGAAGCAGCTGCGTACTGCGGCCAATCCACCGGCGGATATTGAAACGCGGATCGCACGCCATGAGGCCAACCTGCAGCAGTACCGTCAGCGTACGGCCAAAGCACGCGAGGTACTGGCCGATTATCCGTCCAGACTGCGTGCCATTGAGCTGGCGAACAATGTGTTCCAGGCACCGGCAACCCAGACGGATGAATGCCTGTTTATTCTGGATCAGGAGACCTGCAGCGCGCACCGGATCAAGCAGGGCGGAACGGTCAGTACCGGATCGGGGGGCACGACCGATATCGGAGCGGATACGGTGTTCCGGGATCGGCACGATATTGAGCTGAAAGGGGAAAGCCAGACCGATGCGGTCCGGGTCTGGAGCCACCGGGTACGGCTGGAGAACCTGACCATTCAGGATCTGCGCCGCTATACCGAGGCGCACCGGGATGCCATCCAGCTGATTCCGCCGGCCATGGGACGCTTTGAGACCGGGGCGGACGGGAAACGGCAATATGTGCGCATTGCCGACCAGATGGCGGGTGCAGTGCTGGAGGATGTGACCGTGCAGGGTTGTACCATCCGTGCGCCCGAAGCCCCCCTGCAGGGCATATTCGCCAGTGACGGTTTCTGCCGCCGCATCAGTCTCCGGAATAATGACATCACCACCCGGGGGGCGCATGCCATTTCGATTGCCGGCATGCTGGATGACTGCGACATCAGCGGTAATAGCCTGCATCAGGCCGCAGGCGGGGAGCTGCCATCCATCACCCTGTATCCGGGCCGCATCGGGGGCAATATGGCCGAAGACGGTGTGGTCGCCGTGCTGGGGTTTGCCGAAGAGGAGGAGGCGGTCCGGCAGTGCTATCCGCACCGCATGCAGTATGAAGCGGTCAGCAGCAGTGGCAATCAGTGCCTTCGCAGTGGCAGCAGGACCGGTGAGAACCTCACCATTCATGACAGCCGTACCCTGTTGCCGGAGAATTTCCTGCGCCTGGGCGTGGGCCTGAAGGCTTTTCATTACCACGCTTATCTGCAGACCTACAGTACCCTGACGCTGGGCCAGTACCGGGTACATGACCCGTTCGGGGCCCGGATGCTGGAAGCCTGGCTGGAAACGCGCAGCAGTGAATATGCCGGCGGGCGCTCTGGAAACCATGTGCTGGGAGCGGTGAGCCGTGAGCAGCAGCAGATCGGTGTGCGGTTTCTGCAGCCGGCGCTGGAAGCCCTGCGCAGTGGCAAGCTGGAGCCGGTACGGCTGGTTGATCTGGAGCAGAGCGCGATCCGCAGTTTTGCCATGAAGCGGCTTGCCATCCTGCAGGGACAGGTGGAGCCGCTGGCTCATATCGCTCTGGATAATGCCCGCCGGGACCAGATGCTGGCCTTTGTGCTGACGCCGGAGCAGCGTGCCAATATCGTCAGGGTTGCGTTTCTGGATGCACGGGTCAGCTGTGCCGACACTGGAAGACCGGCTGCCGGGCTGGGATTCCGGGTGTTCTTTGACGGTACTGATGATGCCCGCGGTGTGACCGGAGCTGATGGCAGCATTGCCCTGTCCGGGCTGCCGCTGGGACCGTGCATGCTGCGCTTCGATGATCCGGTGACAGGTTTTCTGCCTGCCGGTGCGGCCCCGGTTCCGGCGGGGGTAAAGGTGACAGAGGCGGCCACGCATCTGGCCGGAACACTGCTGAAATATTTCCGGGACCGCCTGCCGCTGGTGGCGGCCTATCTGGCCCACAGCGGGGAGCATGCGGATTACTGCCTGGGTGTGCTGGAGCGTTATTTCAGCAGCCGCAAGGTCACACTGGCTACCGCACTGGATGGCCCCCTGAAGCAGGATGCCTTGGCCGTGCTGGGGGTTATGGCGAGTTTTCGTGCTCCAGAACAACGGGTTTTTTCATTGCAACTGGGGTGTGGAAAGGGCTGAGTCAGTGGAGCGGTTTCGGGTGCAAAAACGGTTGCCATGTGATTGCAGGCACTTTTATACTGCGGGTATCTGGCATCGTTTCCGTTGGGCACAAGTGTACTGTAAACAAACTGTCACGGGAAGTTGCTAATGTTCAGCTGTGATTTTCCATCAGCTTTCCCGGAGGAGTGTTTCATGTCCGTATCCCGCAAGACCCTGTTATCCATGGCTGTCGCATCCACCCTGCTGGCCAGTGCCGTTGTCCATGCTGAAGACCTGGCGGCCCTGGAGGCTGCTGCCAAAGAGGAGGGCATGCTGACCACCATCGCCCTGCCGCATGACTGGTGTGGTTATGGCGGTGTGATCGAGGGCTTCAAAACCAAATATCCCTGGATCACGGTGAATGAGCTCAACCCGGATGCCGGTTCTGCCGATGAGCTGGAGGCCATCCGGGCCAACAAGGACAACAAGGGACCACAGGCACCCGACGTCATTGATGTCGGCTTCTCCTTCGGCCCGGCGGCCAAGGAAGAGGGCCTGACCCAGCCTTACAAGGTTTCCACCTGGGACACCATCCCGGATAATGTCAAGGACGCCGACGGGCACTGGTATGGTGATTATTACGGCGTGCTGTCGTTTGCCGTGAACCAGGATATTGTCAAGGAGTCACCGCAGGACTGGGCGGACCTGCTGAAGCCCGAACTTGCCAACAGCGTGGCTCTGGCCGGTGATCCGCGTGCCTCCAATCAGGCCATTCTCGGGGTCTATGCCGCCGGGCTTGCCAGTAGCACGGAAGGTGGTCAGGCGATCGGTGAGGCCGGCCTCAAGTATTTTGCCGACATGAACAAGGCCGGCAACTTCGTGCCCGTGATCGGCAAGGCCGGCACCCTGGCGCAGGGTGCGACCCCGATCGTGATCATGTGGGACTACAATGCCCTGGCTGGGCGTGACACCCTGAAAGGCAATCCGCCGCTGGATGTGGTGGTACCGAAATCCGGCGTGGTGGCCGGGGTCTACGTGCAGGCCATCAGTGCCCATGCTCCGCATCCGAATGCCGCCAAACTGTGGATGGAGTACCTGTATTCGGATGAGGGGCAGCTGGGCTGGCTTAACGGCTATTGCCATCCGATCCGCTTCAACGACCTGGCCGCCAATAACAAAATTCCACAGAACCTGCTGGATGCGCTGCCACCGGCTGCCGCCTATGAAAAGGCCGTCTTTCCGACCCTGGAGGATCAGGAAGCCTCCAAAGCGGTCGTGACCGGGCAGTGGGATTCCGTGGTGGGGGCCAATGTCCAGTAAGTCAGGTCTGTCCTGGCTGGGTATTGTCCCGTTTCTGCTGTTTGCCCTGTTGTTTCTGCTATTGCCGACCATGAATATCGTGGTCGGTGCCTTCCGTAATCAGGCCGGGGCCTTTACCCTTGAAAACATCACCAACCTGTTTCAGCCGTCCATTCTTTCCGCCTACTGGATCAGTATCCGCATCAGTGTAGCCTCCGCCCTGCTCGGGTGCCTGATCGGATTTGCCATGGCGGCGGCCATGGTACTGGGTGGGGTGCCGGGCTGGGTGCGCGGGCCGCTTTTGACCTTTTCCGGGGTGGCTTCCAATTTTGCCGGGGTGCCGCTGGCGTTCGCCTTTCTGGCCACCCTCGGGCGTCTGGGGCTGGTCACAGTGCTGCTGCGTGAGTGGCTGGGGGTCAATATCTACGCCTGGGGCTTCAACATCCTGAGTTTCTGGGGCCTGACCCTGACTTACCTGTTTTTCCAGATTCCGCTCATGATCCTGATCATCACGCCGGCACTGGATGGCCTGCGGCGTGAATGGAAGGAAGCCGCCTCGATTCTGGGGGCGAGCAATGCCCAGTACTGGTACCTGGTGGCGCTGCCGATCCTGTGGCCGTCGCTGCTGGGGACGTTTGCGCTGCTGTTTGCCAATGCTTTCGGTGCCGTGGCCACCGCCTATGCCCTGACCGGCAGCTCGCTGTCCATCGTGCCCATCATGCTGTTCGCCCAGATACGGGGTGATGTGCTGCAGGACCCGCACCTGGGGTATGCCATGGCTTTCGGCATGATCGTGATCACCGGGGTGGCCAACCTGATCTACATCGGGATGCGCATGCGCAGTGAACGGTGGATGCGATGAGGGGCCGGCGGCTCTGGGCCTGGCTGGCCTTGATACTGGGGATGATCTATTTCGCCCTGCCGCTGATCGGCACGCTGGAGTTTTCCCTGCGTATGCGCCGGGGTGAGTACAGTCTGGATGCCTACCGGGTGATCCTGAGCGATCCGCACTTTCACGCGACTTTCGGGTTTTCGGTACTGATGGCCCTCGGAACCATTGTGCTCGGGGTGCTGCTGGTGGTGCCGACAGCCTACTGGGTCCGGCTCAGGCTGCCGCGCTGGCGTCCGGTGATTGAGTTTCTGACCCTGCTGCCGCTGGTGATTCCGCCGATTGTGGTGGTATTCGGCTATATCCGCCTTTACAACACCTCATCCTGGTTGCCGCTCACCGGCTCCGTGGGCGGAACCAACCTGTTGCTGCTGTTCGGGTATACCGTGCTGGCCCTGCCTTACATGTACCGGGCGGTGGATACCGGCCTGCGCAGTCTGGATGTGGCGACCCTGACCGAAGCCGCCCAGAGCCTGGGGGCCGGCTGGATCACCATTCTGTGGCGCGTGATCCTGCCCAACGTGCTGGTGGCCATCCTGTCGGGGGCTTTCCTGACCTTTGCCATCGTGATCGGCGAGTTCGTGCTGGCCGCGCTCCTGAACCGGCCTGCCTTCGGCCCCTTCATGCAGCTGATCGGAGCCAACCGGGCCTATGAACCGGCGGCACTGGCGGTGATCGCCTTTGCCATCACCTGGCTTTGCATGGGGCTGATCCAGCTGGTGACGCGCTTTCAGAAACATACACAGATCAGGCAGAGATAGCGACGATTATGGCTTTTCTTGAAATCAGCAGCCTGCAGAAGGATTTTGGCAGTGCACGGGTGGTGACGGATTTTGATCTGGCGGTGGCGCAGGGCGAGTTCGTGTCTTTCCTCGGCCCCAGCGGCTGCGGCAAGACCACGGTCCTGCGCATGGTGGCCGGTTTTGAGACCCCGACTTCGGGCACCATCCATATTGATGGCCAGGACGTGGTGAGCTTCAAGCCCAACCAGCGCAACATCGGCATGGTGTTTCAGTCCTACGCACTGTTTCCCAACCTGACAGTGGCACAGAACGTGGCATTCGGGCTGCGGGTGGCCGGAAGGCCAAAGGCGGAAATTCAGGCCACGGTGCGGGAGATGCTGGCGCTTATCAAGCTGGAGGCGCTGGGTGCGCGCTATCCCTTCCAGCTTTCCGGGGGGCAGCAGCAGCGGGTGGCACTGGCACGGGCACTGGCGGTCAAACCGAAGGTATTGCTGCTGGATGAGCCACTTTCGGCGCTGGATGCCAAAATCCGGGTATCCCTGCGCGAGGAAATCCGTGCCATCCAGCAACAGCTCGGCATTACTACCATTTTTGTGACCCATGATCAGGAGGAAGCACTGTCCATCTCCGACCGGATTGTGGTCATGCACAATGGCCGTGCCGATCAGGTCGGGACGCCGTTCGAGATTTACAATCATCCGGCTACCCGTTTTGTGGCTTCATTTGTGGGTAGCATCAATGTGCTGAACGGTATCCTGCTGGAGCCGGAACGGGGTATCGTGGCGCTACTGGGTGACGTACAAGTGCACCTTGGGCGTCCACTGGCCGGTAGGCAGAATGATGAAGTTACCTTGGCCCTGCGCCCCGAGAGCGTCACGCTGGGCGGCAATGGCGGTGGGGTACAGCTGAAAGGGCAGGTGGAGTCCGTCAACTTTCTGGGTTCGGTCATCCGTCTGAGTGTCCGGGTTGGCGGGAATCTGATGCTGCTGGATGGTTTCAACCAGCCTTCCAGCCCGCCACCGAAAGTCGGTGAAACGGTTCAGGTGAGTTTTGGGGCTGAAGACCTGATGGTGCCGGGAGAGTAGGTGGGTGGCCTCCCGGATAATGTGCTGTTAGGGTGCACAGTCAGATTTTTAGGATTCCCTATGTTGTATTCGAGCCAGAACGACGACAGCTGACTCTGGTCAGCCTGCTTTCTTCCGCTGTGGCCTGTGTGCCAGCTGCCGGTTCAGCCATCAGCCGATATGTGACAGCCGCAGCAGTTTCTCGATGTCCTTCATGACCTGTTTGGCCGGAATTTCCGGGCCGAACTGCATCATCAGGTTGCCCATCGGGTCGACCAGATAAACGGAGCCTGCCGGATAGTGATGTTCGGTAGCAACCGCCCGGACCTGTGCCCCCAGACCACCATCGACCCCGGTCAGTACTGTCAGGTCCGGATGGGATGCCCACATGCGGGCGTTCTGTTCAGCCACCGGCGGTGTGCTGGCCACGACCACCCGCTGCACCCGCTCCATATCCTCGGCCAGGGCAATGCGCAGCTGGCGGGTATCATACAGGCGCTTGCTGCAGGCTTCATCACAGGCACCGTCCAGCAGATGCACAATGGTCCAGATGCGCTCCATGTCACGGGCGGCAAAGGCCGGGCCGTTGAGTCGGGGCTGGCTGAAATCCTGCAGGGTGTAGACCGGAGAAATCAGGGTACCGTGATTGGTCGTACTACCGGGCTTGTAGTCTGGAGGCAGGGTGTAATACCAGCCCATGGAGATGCCCAGCGGAATAAAAAACAGCGCCAGGATCAGCAGCAGGCGTTTCTGTGAAGGGTTCAGGTTCATATCCGTTCAGTCTCTTTTGTGTGCTTGCCCTTGCGACGCCAGATGATGCCGAAGATAAGCAATACCAGTGCCAGGGCAAACCATTGCACGGCGTAGCCAAAGTGCCGGGTCGGGGTCATGATGACCGGGCTCCAGATGCGTGTGAAGCTGTCGGGGTCATCGGCATTCAGGACCAGGACCAGAGGGCTCACCACCGTATTCAGGGCATGGCTGAAAGCATCAGGGTCCAGATACAGTGATTTCAGGGGCCAGGCCGGGTGGGCGAGTGCCTGCGGCAGGATGGCCGGCCCCAGCGTGAATCCCTTGCCGGGGAGGTACAGTGTACCTTGTGGTACTCCGGTCGGAGCGGGAATGTCTGGTTTCTGCTCCGGAAGCCAGCCCCGGTTGACCATCAGGGTACCGCCTTCTGCAAGCCGGAAGGGCGTCAGGACTTCGTAGCCGGGCTGACCGGTGTGCATGCGGTTCATGAGCAGGA
Source organism: Thiothrix sp. (assembly GCA_020442915.1). GTDB lineage: Bacteria > Pseudomonadota > Gammaproteobacteria > Thiotrichales > Thiotrichaceae > Thiolinea. The sequence goes on from JAGRJD010000011.1 coordinate 23,416, forward strand.
AACTGTGATCGCTATCCCAGCGGCCATGCAGGCGGGCAGGTTGGTATGCGAGCCGGAGCGGATCAGTAACCGGGATGCTGCGGATATCGTTAATTTTGTGTTCTGTGCCAACTAGTGATAAAACATGCTGTTTGCCGAGCCCCCGTTGTGTCTGCCAGACACCCAGGGAAAGCAGGATCAGCAAGGCAAGACCAAACAGTAGGTACCCTAGGGTGCTTTTGCCATTAATCACAGGAAGCGAGTCCATCCATGTTGCTGTTCAAACTCATTATCGTCATTTTGCTGCTGTTCGTGATCGCCTCCCTGTTTACTGCCCTATACCAGCTTAACCAGGATCGGGGGGAGGGTTCCAGCAAGGTGGTCAAGGCCCTGACCGTGCGTATCGGTCTGTCCATTTTTCTGTTTGTGCTGTTGATGGTCGGGCAGTATTTCGGCCTGATTGTACCACACGGTGTTTATGGCTGAGCCAGGTTCACCCTGTCGGAATTTTCAAAAAAAGTGCGCCTGAAAAGCGCACTTTTTTTATCTGTAGCAGCAGCGGATGACGCCGGTGGCTTACAGCCAGTAGACAAAGATGAACAGTCCCAGCCAGACCACATCCACAAAGTGCCAGTACCAGGCTGCGGCCTCGAAGGCAAAGTGGTTCTGCGGTGTGAAGTGGCCCTTGATGGCGCGGAACAGCACCACAGTCAGGATAATGGCCCCCAGGGTGACGTGCATGCCGTGAAAGCCGGTCAGCATGTAAAAGGTGGAGCCATAAATGCCGGAGTGCAGGGTCAGGTTCATTTCATGGTAGGCATGGGAATATTCAACCGCCTGCAGGATCACGAACAGAAAGCCGAGGCCGACAGTGGCCGCCAGGCCGTAGATCAGGTGTTGGCGGTTGTTGGCCTTGAGGGCATGGTGAGCCCAGGTCACAGTGGCACCGGAACTCAGCAGGAGCAGGGTATTGATGGCAGGCAGGCCCCAGGCCGGCATGGCTTCAAACTCACCGCCTACATCAGCAGGACCATTGGTGGGCCAGATGGCCTGATAGGTATTCCAGAGCAGGTTGTGGGTTTCGGCTTCCTCACCTGCACCACCCAGCCAGGGTACCGACAGGGTACGGGCATAGAACAGGGCACCAAAAAAGGCGGCAAAGAACATCACTTCAGAGAAAATGAACCAGCTCATGCCCAGACGGAAAGAACCATCTTCCCACTTGCCATACTGGCGTCCTTCACTTTCGCTGATTACTTCGCCAAACCAGCGGAACAGGGTGTAAATCAGGAGACCGGCTCCGGCAAGCATCAGGAAGGTGCCGCTGTCACCGTTCAGGTAATGAATGAATCCCAGCACGAGTCCGGTCAGGCCCACTGACATCATGAATGGCCAGATGGTCTGATGCGGAACGTAATAATGGGGTGCGTCGTTGCTGCTACTGGCCATATTTCAGTTCGCCTCGATTGGATGGTAAAAGTTGAAAACCGACATCGGCATGTTTAAATCTTGTGCTGAGCATCATTTGGTAAACAGGGTATAAGACAGGGTCAGGGTATCCACATCTTCCGGAATGTTGCTGTCGACCACAAACGTTACCGGCATTTCCCGCATTTCGTTGGCTTTGAACTTCTGTTCGGTAAAACAGAAGCACTCGGTCTTGTTGAGGTGGGGGGCTGCCTTGGCCGGTGACACGCTCGGAATGGCCTGGGTCGTGGCAGGTATGTCACGCAGGTTTCTGGCGTAATAGGTCGCTGTATAGGTCTGGCCGGGATGAATCACCATACTGGTATGGGAGGGCCGGAACTCCCACGGGCCGTCCTGATTGACACTGGCAACAAACTCCAGTTTGAGCTCGCGTGTGGTTTCGGCTTCCATCTGTTGTGCCTGTGCGGTGCTGATGGCGTCACCGGTCTTGCCGTTGATACCGGTCAGGTCACAGAAAACATCATAAAGCGGCACCATCAGGTACCCGAATCCGAACATCAGGATCGGTACCAGGAACAGCTTGAGGACCAGCGGTCCCATGGGTTTGCGTGTGTCCATTACCAGGAGCCTCCCTGCCGAATAACGGTGTAGACAAACAGGCACAGGATAACCACCGTCAACAGAACCAGAAAAATGACGGTCCTGTAAATGCGTTTCCGGGTTGTTATCGCGCTATCTTTCATTGAAAAATCACTCACAGGCTGGGCAGGAGGGTATGATGCACCTCCTGCCCGGAATACCCCAGGTTATCTTATTTGATGTGCGGCTGAACACTGAAGGAATGATAGGGCGGCGGAGAGCTCAGTGTCCATTCCAGACCCTGTGCACCTTCCCAGACCTGATCCGTGGCCTGCTTGCCCCCCCTGACTGCCTTGATGACAATATAGGCAAACATAAGCTGGCTGAAACCAAAGCCGAAAGCACCGATAGAAGAGATCATGTTGAAATCGGCAAACTGTACGGCGTAGTCCGGAATCCGGCGTGGCATGCCGGCCAGACCGATGAAGTGCTGCGGAAAGAACAGCACGTTGACGAAGATGGCTGAAAGCCAGAAGTGGATCTGTCCCAGCTTCTCGTCGTACATGTGCCCGCACCATTTGGGCAGCCAGTAGTAGACCGAGGCCATGATGGCGAAGACGGCACCGGGTACCAGTACATAGTGGAAGTGGGCTACTACGAAGTAGGTGTCATGGTACTGGAAGTCTGCCGGGGCGATGGCCAGCATCAGGCCGGAAAAGCCGCCGATACTGAACATGACCACAAAGCCGATGGCAAACAGCATCGGGGTCTCAAAGGTCATGGCGCCTTTCCACATGGTGGAAACCCAGTTGAAAACTTTCACGCCGGTCGGTACGGCAATCAGCATGGTGGCCATCATGAAGAACACTTCAGCTGCGACCGGCATGCCGACGGTGAACATGTGATGAGCCCAGACGATGAAGGACAGGAAGGCGATGGAGGCGGTGGCATAGACCATGGAGCTGTAGCCGAACAGTGGCTTGCGGGCAAAGGTCGGAATGATCTGGGACACGATGCCGAAGGCCGGCAGGATCAGGATATAAACTTCCGGATGACCGAAGAACCAGAAAATGTGCTGGAACATGACCGGATCGCCGCCACCGGCAGCATTGAAGAAACTGGTGCCGAAGTATTTGTCAGTCAGCAGCATGGTCACGGCACCGGCCAGGACCGGCATGGTGGCGATCAGCAGGTAGGCGGTGATGAACCAGGTCCAGACAAACAGTGGCATCTTCATGTAGGTCATGCCGGGTGCCCGCAGGTTCATGATGGTGGCGATGATGTTGATGGAGCCCATGATGGAGGAAATGCCCAGCAGGTGCACGGAGAAGATCAGCATCGGGAAAGCGGCACCGGTCTGCAGTACCAGCGGCGGGTACATGGTCCAGCCGCCTGCCGGGGCACCGCCGTCGACAAACAGGGTGGAGATCAGCATGGTGCTGGCGAAGGGCAGAATCCAGAAGCTCCAGTTGTTCATGCGCGGCAACGCCATATCGGGTGCACCGATCATCAGCGGAATCATCCAGTTGGCCAGACCCACAAACGCCGGCATGACTGCGAGGAATATCATCACCAGCGCATGCATGGTGGTCATCTGGTTGAAGAATTCGGGCTGGACCAGTTGCAGGCCGGGCTGGAACAGTTCGGCGCGGATCACGAGCGCCATGGTGCCGCCAACGAAAAACATCAGCAGCGAGAACCACAGGTACAGGGTACCAATATCCTTGTGGTTGGTGGTGGTTAACCAGCGCATCCAACCCTTGGCAGGCCCATGATCGTGATGATCATGATCGGCGTGCTGGACTGCTTGTGCATTCATGCGATTTCCTCCAGGACACTTGAAAGTTGAAAACGAATCATGATGAGCATGTTACCGTATTTTTAGCGCATTGCCTTGATGTCGGCAGGCTGGGCCATGTCACCGACACTGTTGCCCAGTGCGTTGCGTTCATAGGTGACAACCGCAGCAATGTCGGCATCACTCAGCTGGCTGCTGAAGGCCTGCATGGCGGTACCGGCCTTGCCGTGCAGCACGATATCGACATGCCCCTTGAGGTCGCCGGTGGTGATGGCACTGCCGGTCAGGGCCGGGAAAGCACCGGGAATACCGGCACCACTGGCCTGATGGCAGGCGGCGCAGGTTGACTTGTAAATGGTTTCACCCTTGGCCATCAGCTCGTCCTGTGTCCAGACCCGGTTGCTGTCATCAGCGGCAGCTGCGGCAGCGGCTTTCTGCTCATCCACCCAAGCCTGAAAACCGGCGTCATCCATGGCGACCACATTAATGGGCATGAAGCCGTGATCCTTGCCACACAGCTCGGTGCACTGGCCACGGTAGGTGCCGGGTTTTTCCACTTTAACCCACATGTCGTTGATGAAGCCCGGAATGGCATCTTTCTTGACAGCCAGATCGGGGACCCACCAGGAGTGGATGACATCGTTGGAGGTGAAGAGAAAGCGGACTTTCTTGCCGACCGGAACCACGACCGGGTTGTCGACTTCCAGCAGGTAGTGCTCGACGCTGCCGGGGGCAATGCCGGAACCCAGGGCGCTGGCTTCCCGGCTTTTGCTGCCTAGGACGCTCATGAACTTGATGCCCTGTTCCGGGTATTCATACTGCCATTTCCACTGGTGGCCCGTGACCTGGATGGTCAGTTCGGAGTTGCTGGAGTCTTCCATTTTGACCAGGGCCTGTGCGGCAGGAATGGCGAGGGAAACCAGAATGATGACGGGAATGACGGTCCAGATGATTTCAACCGTCGTACTTTCATGAAAGGTGGCTGGTTTGACACCCAGCGATTTGCGGTGTTTCAGGATGGAGTAGAACATGGCTCCGAACACCACCACGCCAATCACGACACAGACCCAGAAAGCAGCCATGTGCAGGCCGTAAATCTCCTCGCTCAGCTCCGTGACACCCCGTGGCATGTTCATGCCCCAGTCGGCCCATGCCGAGAGGGGACTGAGTAATGCGGCCACAAGGGCGCCGGCAATATGCTTCCTCTTCATTCTCGCTGCCTCAAAAGTTCAAGATCAAGATAAAACCCCGTTCATCCCGCCGGGAAACCAGTCATGCAGGCCCGGGGAATAACCCTTGGCCGGACTGTAGAAATTTGCGGTATCAAAAACAGACCCGTCCGGCATCCTAGCGGATGACAAAATTGATTTCAATCAAAAACAGGCAGGGCTTTTCAATCAGCGCCCTGTCGGTCCGGGCTGCCGGTTCAGGCATCCTGACGCCGCGTTTCGCGTTCCAGTTCCGCCAGCCGGTTGGTGATGCCGGCATATTCCTGCCCCAGCCGGACCAGCTGGTCCAGCTCGTGCATGGAGGCCGGCTGCTGGCTGCCGGCAATGCCTTTCTGGATTTTCTGCATCTGCCGGATGACGGACCGGAGCTGGTCTGACAGACTGCCGTATTCCTCGTTCATGGGTTCTCTCCTCCCTCATGTTGCATGCCATCCCGAATCAGGTGGGCGTGGTGGTCGCCAGTATCAGTTTCACGACCAGCCAGAGTATCAGGATGAAGGCCAGGGTAACGATGCCCCCGGCGATGAAAAAATGCCAGAATTTCCCGCTCTGGAAATCACGCTCGTGATTTCTGCGACTCTGGACGCCGAGCAGGCCGGCCAGTGCGCTGCCCAGAATGGACAGGGGGTTGACTTTTTTCTCCTCCTCATTCATCGCGGTATCCTAGTTCAGCAGTAAATGGTGGCTCAGCAGACGCAGGTAGTGGTCCGCCAGCAGGAAGGCAAACAGGGCGGTCAGGTAGAATATCGAGTAACCAAAGGTCTGCATCGCGTACCCGTCACCTTCAGCCTGATAAAGCTTCCATGCATAATAGATAAAACCGGCCCCCAGACCCATAGCCCCGACGAGGTAAAGCATGCCGCTCATGAAAATCAGGAAGGGCATGACACTGATGAGCACCAGCAGGATGGTGTACAGCAGGATGTGCAGTTTGGTGAAGGCGATGCCGTGCGTGACCGGCAGCATGGGAAGGCCGACATTGGCATATTCCCGCTGGCGCCTGATGGCCAGTGCCCAGAAATGCGGCGGGGTCCAGACAAAGATGATCAGGAACAGCAGCAGGGCCTCGGTGGTGAGGTCGCCGGTAATCGCGGTCCAGCCCAGTACCGGCGGGGCGGCTCCTGCGGCACCGCCGATCACGATGTTCTGGGGGGTGCTGCGCTTGAGGAACAGGGTATAGATGATGGCGTAGCCGACCATGGACGCCAGCGTGAGCAGGGCGGTCAGGGTGTTGACGAAGGTCAGCAGTATCAATGTGGACAGAATGGCCAGGGTACAGGCGAACATGACCACATTCAGGGGCGGCAGGATGCCCTGGGCCACCGGACGGCTGCGGGTGCGCTCCATGCGCTGGTCGATTTCCTCGTCAATCACGTGGTTGAGTGCGGCACCGGCAGCAGCGGCCAGTCCGATACCGAGCAGCCCCCAGAACATCCGGTCCAGCGGCACCATGCCATCGGTGGACAGCAGCATGCCCACAAAGGCGGTGAACAGGATCAGGTAAACCACTTTGGGCTTGCAGCATTCGTAATAGGCACCCAGCTGGCTGGGGGAAATTCGTTCGGCTATCTGCATTTCGGTTCCAGGTTGAGCCACTCGGGTTGACGGGCTTCCATGATAGCCTCCCTGATGGCTTTGGCAAGGCTGGCACGCTCCTCGTTGTCCAGAAAGTCTGCCAGCCGGATCCAGTTGCCATGAGTGCCGATCAGCAGGCTGGACTGGTACCAGGGGTGAGGGTCCTGACGCAGGTCCACCCTGACCCAGTGAACCGGAAAGGACCAGGACCGGGGATGGCGCTTTTCCTCATGCAGGACGGTCAGTGAATGCCGGTCCACGATGACCCGTTCCGTGATCCGGCACTGCTGGCCGACCCGGTTGAAGGCGTATATCAGCAGCAGCAGGTCAACCCCCATGAATGGGGCCACCAGCCACAGGCCCCTGCTGGCCAGTAGCAGGGTGATGGCCAGCATGATCAGGCCGATGATCCACAGAAAGCTGTTTTTACTGTCGGTTGTCAGCGAACAGTTGGGCTGGATCACAAACTCTCTTGGCACGATCAGGCAGCTCCATGTCAGGGGGTGGGAACGTCGGTCGGATCCTTCCCATGTAACCACAGAAGCCGAAGCGGTTCAACCGGCGGGAAGAGGGAGCCGGGTAAGAAGGCGGAATGCGGGATTCATTTGTAATTGGGGCCGGATTTGTTTATAACGGCGCACTTGAGTGATTCGGGGATCGTCCCGGTGGAGCCGCATGATGAAGGGTGAGGAAAAACAGCGCCGCTGGTTGCCCAGACTGATACAGGGACTGGTATTGCTGCTGGTTTTCGGACTGGGTCTGGGGTATTCCGTTTACAGCCGGCCCGAGACCATCCAGGCGGTGGAACTGCCCACCCTCGGCGGGGATCGGGTCCGGGTTCCGGATGAGCGCCTGACTTGGGTCAATATCTGGTCGGTCTCCTGTCCGCCCTGCATGGAGGAAATGCCCTACCTTGACCGCCTGAGTGGTGAGTACGCCGGTCGGGCCAGGATTCTGGGGGTGTCGGTCAATTATGATCCACCCAATGTGGTTGATGACATTCGTGAGCACCTGAAACTGTCCCTGCCGCTGGCACTGGATCTGGACGGGCAGCTGATAGCGCAGCTGGCACCCAAAGGACTGGTGGTGCCGAGCCATTTTCTGCTGGATGCGAAAGGCGAGGTGCTGGCGAGCTGGAAGGGGCCTGTCAGTGAGGAAACGATCCGGCATGCGCTTGATCAGCATCTGTAAGCCGGGGCCGGAAACATGAATGTGGAAAAACTGAATTTTCGACTGTTGGGCTTCACCCTGCTGCTGGCGCTGGTGGTGATCGTGCTGGGAGCCTTCACCCGTCTGTCGGATGCCGGGCTGGGGTGTCCGGACTGGCCGGGTTGCTACGGACACCTGACCGTACCGGCGGAGCAATACATTGATACCAGCCGTTTCGAGCGTCCGCTGGAGCCGCATAAGGCTTGGGCCGAGATGGTTCACCGTTACATGGCGGGTACCCTGGGACTTTTCATCCTGGCCATTTTCGTGCTGGCCCTGGTTTGGCGCCGGCACCTGTCCGGTGGGGTGCTGCTGCCGACCCTGCTGTTGGGAACCGTGGTGTTTCAGGCCCTGCTCGGGATGTGGACCGTCACCAGACTGCTGAGCCCGGTAATAGTGACTGCCCACCTGTTGGGCGGGTTTTCCACCCTGGCCCTGGTTTGGCTTTTGTGGCTGCGCAGCCGCTCTGCCCTGGTACGGGTGGATGAGCGGGGATCGGGGGAGGGCAGCCCGAATCCGGCCTTTGGTGCGGGCGTGAGGCTGGCAGCCATGCTGGGTTTGCTGCTGGTGATTGCCCAGATCGTCCTCGGCGGCTGGACCAGCACCAACTACGCGGCTGTTGCCTGTGGTGTCAGCTATCCGCTTTGCCATGGTGAACTTTGGCCGGCTGCCGATTTTTCCGAAGGTTTCTCCCTGCAACCACACCTGCAGGAAGGGGTGGATTATGAGTACGGCATTCTGGAAAATCCGGCCCGTACTGCGATCCACATGGCGCACCGCACCGGTGCCCTGGTGGTGTTCAGCTTTGTAGTGCTGCTGGTGCTGGGACTGATGCGCCGTCTGGGTGTCACCGGGCTTGGCTGCCTGCTGCCGGCCATGCTGGTGCTGGTCTGCACCCAGTTTCTGCTCGGGGTGCTGAATGTGGTGCTGGCATTGCCACTGGGGGTGGCGACTGCACATAATCTGGTGGCGGCCCTGTTGTTGCTGAGCCTGATTGCCCTTAATGACCGGGTATTCCGTACCCGCTGACCTGCCGGTGCATGAAAAAGCCACCCGCAAGGGGTGGCCTGAGATGACACGGGGAGACCCGGTTTGTTATTTCAGACTTTTTGGAATACGGATCTTCTGGCCGGGGAAAATTTTGTCCGGGTCTTCGATGACTTCACGGTTGGCTTCAAAAATGGCCGTGTATTTAGCACCGTTGCCATAGGCTTTTTCTGCGATTTTCCACAGGGAGTCCCCTTTTTCGATGATATAGAACTCGTCATCACCACCCAGCTGGACCTGCTGGGTTCCGGCAACCGTTGCCTCAGCCGCCTGCACTTCCTGTACGCCCATGGCGTTGCCGGCCATGAGTATGGCCTTTTCCAGTGCCTCCGGTGATTTCGCATCGCCCTTGATGGTGGCTACACCATCCTTGACGGCAACCTGCAGGTTTTCCACACCGGGGTTGGCTTTTGCAATATGCTCCTGCAGTTTGGCAGAGGCTTTCTGGTCATCATCTTCACCACCAAAAACCTTCTTGCCGATGTTGCGTGCAAAATCAAACAGTCCCATTTTACTCTCCTTTCCGATTATCACGTTGTTGTCAGTAGCAACGTGCCTGATTATAGCCTGAAAAGCTGTCGGTACTACCTATTTCAGCGCTCCATTCCATTCACTTGGTAGGGATGGTGCGGACGATGGTTCAGGCCGGCTGGAAAAAAGTCCCGTATTTGTGAAAACGGCTTTGCCAGTAACTTTTGCGCAGGTCATCCACCAGGACCCGTCCGCCACCGGATGCGGCATGAACAAAGCGTCCGTTGCCCAGATAGATACCGACATGGTTGACCTGATGGCCACTGGTACGGAAAAAGATCATGTCGCCGGGTTTCAGGTCATGCCGCTGGATGGTGCGGCTGGCCCTGCTCTGTTCGGCGGCGGTGCGTGGCAGCTGGATGTTCACGTTTCTGAAGCTGTAACGGGTGAAGCCGCTGCAGTCAAAGCCTTCCTTCGGGCTGTTACCGCCCCAGCGGTAGCGTACCCCCATGGAGCGCAGGGCAGCCTGGACCAGTTGCTGGCGCATCGGATTCAGCCCTGTTTTTCCGGGGGGAGCATTGCGCTGCAGGGCCGGTTGGTACACCGGTTGGTACAGGGGCGTTGATTGCATGAGCGGCACGGGATGATTGCCGGCAGGTGCCGGGTAGGCGGGCGGTGTTCTGCTGCCGGTGCCGGGTTCCCAAGGTTCCAGTTCCGGCGGCAGCAGTTGTCCCTGTGGGTAATCATTGTCTGCCTGCGGCTGATACAGCGGCTGTGACGGGCCAAGGGGATACTGGAAGGAAGCTGGCTGGAGGTATGCGCCGCCTTGGGGATCGGGATAGCCGTAGTAATCGGCCTGTGCCGGGAAAGCCAGTGCCTGCAGACCCAGAAGACCCGTCAGGACCAGCCGTTCGGGAAGTTTGTTCACGCTCATGCCAAAGCTCTTGTTGTTATTGTTTTATGATCTGAAATCCAGTGTTGCTGCTGTCGGTTTGTGACGCAAGTTTTTCGGGCCGGTGGCGGGCATGAATGAAAAAACCGGCACTCGGGCCGGTTTCAAGGGGAAATGTAAACGGAAAGCAGCGCCGGTTCAGTAGCGTGTACCGGCTCCATCATCCGACTGGTGGCCAAGATTGGGCAGGTCCGCCAGCTCGTGAATGGTACTCAGGGGGCCGTCCGGGAACAGCTGGTACAGGTAGCGGCGGCCACCCTGGCGCAGGAACTCCTGTTTCATCATGTCCGACAGTGCACGCGCATTTTCGCAGTCATCACAGGTTTCATAGAAATCAAGTACAAAATCAATGACCTCCATGTGAGCAGTGCTCAGGGTCAGTTGCCTGGCTGCAGCGCGTCTGCGGATACCGGCATAGGTTGTACGTGTTTTCAGGATCGGCAGTGATGGGCGAAAAACCGGCAATGCTCTGGGGAACATTTCGTCAATGGTAGCTTGACCAAGCATGATGGGACTCCTGCGTGCTGGACTTCAGGCACTTAAAATATGCCTGAATAGGTATTTCCAATAATGTTAATATCCCAAAGGTAATAGATTGTAGCTGGCCAGTCAAGTTCATACCCCGCCATTTTGTCCCGGCTCTTTCCGGGGGGAAGCATCAAAGGCAGGCGGGGTGTGGGTTCGGCGCTGTCCCAGTATGGCAAACCGCAATCCCAGACTGACCCCGGCACTGCAAAGCCCCAGCACCAGCCCGACCCAGAGCCCATCCGGCCCCATGCCACCCCGCAGACTCAGCCACAGGCCGCAACCGATGCCGATCACCCAGTAACAGAACACCGTCATCAGCATTGGTATGCGGGTATCCTTGTAACCGCGCAGTGCCCCCATGGCGCTGACCTGCAGGCCGTCGAAAATCTGGAAGATAGCCGCAAACATCAGAAAATGTGCCGCCAGCAGTACCACCTGCGGATTCGGGGTATAGAGTCCGGCCAGAACGCTGCGCCCGTTCCACAGCAACAGGGCGGAGACCATCATGAAACCGACACAGGTGATGATGCCCAACTGGCCGCGCCGGTAGGCCTGATACCGCTCACCGGCTCCGATGGCACGTCCGACCCGAACCGTGAGTGCCATGGCAATTCCCAGCGGCACCATGAAGGTGAGTGATGAAATATTGAGTGCAATTTGGTGCCCGGCGGTGACATCGACCCCGAAATGGCCCATCAGCATGGCCATGGTGGTGAACATGCCGACCTCCATGGCAATGCCAAGCATGATGGGGGTGCCGAGGGTGACAATGGCGCGGATATGCGGCCAGTCCGGAGCGGTCATGCGCCGGGCCAGATCGTAGTCACGGTAACGGGGCATGTGCAGGGTCCACAGGGTCAGGACCACAAAGCCGATAGACTGGGAAAGGCCGGTGGCCAGCGCGGCGCCGGCTGCCCCCATGGCGGGAAAACCACCATGGCCGAACATGAACAGGTAGTTGCCGAGAATGTTGAGTGGCAGCAGTGCCAGCTGGACCCAGAGCATGGGCATGGTATTGCCCATGGCATCATTGAAGGCGCGTGGTACCAGGTACAGGCATGAAAACGGCAGGCTCCAGCAGATCCCGTACAGGTAGTGCCGCACCTCGGGAATGAGGCCGGCCTCAATACCGGACCAGGGCAGCAGCAGGGCGGTCAGCAGCATGAGCATGACCAGCAGCCCGCCCATGATCAATGCCACCCAGATACCCTGACGCAGCTCTTCCCGGATCAGGTGAGGCTGGCTGGCACCGATGTGCTGGGAGATGACCGGTGGAAGTGCCAGCAGCATGCCGACCCCGCACAGCATGGCGAAATGCCAGATGCTGGACCCGAGCGCAATTGCTGCCAGGGTCAGCGCACTGATGCGCCCGGCCATCAGCGTATCCACAACGCCCATGCCGACCTGCAGCAGCTGGGCGGCAATAATGGGCAGGGCAATCATCAGCAGCTGGCGCAGTTCGGAGCGCCACAGAAACGGGGGGCTTGTCATGGTGTCAGGTTCTGGCAAAGTCAAAGGCGCATGGTAGGAGATGTGCGGGGCCGGTGCCAGTACGGAATGCCCCGTACTGGTGCATTTTTAGTGCAGGTGGGCGGGTTGCCTGTTGCTGCGTTGCGGGGAGGGCCAGCCGGACAGCAGCACCAGCACCAGGGCCAGGCCACCGAACAGCCAGCGCATGTCGGTGCTGATGGTACGCGTGGTGGCCAGTTCAGGGGCCAGCAGCCAGCGTCCGAGCTGCTCCGGCTGCTGCAGGTGGCGGTAGCTCAGGCCGGTGATGACAGCGAAACGCTGCAGGCGGGCCTGATCCAGACGGGACAGGTACAGGTGCGACTGCACGGCATTCAGGCCGCCGCTGTTGTTGAGCGCTTCCTCCCGGGTCCAGTAGCCGCTGATGCTGTTGTCGGGTGCAAGGTGGGGGACCGGTGTCGGAATTTCATTGCCGGTACCGATGATGAAGCCGCCCGGCTGGCCCGGTGCCCCCATGAATGCCGGTTCACGCGCCGGGTCTGCCGGCGGACTCTGATCACCATCGGTGAGAAACACCAGTGCCGGCGGGTCAGCGGACTCGTTCATGAGTTCCAGGGCCGCATACAGGCCGTACTGGATCTGGCTGTCATTGGCCCAGGCCATGCGCCAGTCGATATGCGTCAGTACATCGGCGATGATGGCATAATGCCGACAGACCTCCAGCGGCTGGAACAGCTGATAGGTATTGTTGGCGGTGTAAAGCCCGAGCCCCACCCGTGAGCCGCAGGGCAGCTGGGTGAGGGCGCTGCGCACCGCCTGTCTGGCCATGGTCAGGCGGTCGGTGAGGGTGCCGTTGAGGCGGTAGTCGCGGGTGTTCATGCTCTGGGTGATATCGAGGATGAAACTGTAGTTCCAGACCTTGCGTTCCAGCGGCCAGAACGGACGCAACAGCGCCAGTACCATGCACAGCAGCGCCAGCAGCAGCAACAGGCTGCTCCGGTAACGTCCCGGCATCCGCATCAGGGCCCTCCACTGGAAACGCCGGAAATGTGGGAGAATACGCTGGTGCGGTTTTCTTTCCAGCCGGCCTGACTCCGGCTTTCCCGAGGCAGCAGACGCAGGGTCTGCTCCAGACTCAGGCGGGCATCGTAGTGTGCCGGATTGCTGCTCACCACGGCATGCAGCTCATGGGCCGCCAGTTCCAGCAGTGGCAGGAAGCGCGAGTGCTCTGATGCCTGATCCGCATGCTGTGCCTCCAGTGCCTGGCGCAGATAGATCAGGCCGCTGTTGTAGCGGCTGGCCTCCTGCAGCGCGGCATCGGCACCGGGTTGGCCGGCCACCTGTGCATACAGGGCCAGGGCGGCATCGGCCTGCTGTTGCTGCATCAGGTAATGGGCACGGGCGAACAGCAGTTCGGGCGCATCAGCCGGGTTGGCATCGGCACCCATGTTTTCCGGGTGTGCCAGCTGCCGGTTCAGGCTGCGCTGCTGCTGATAGTGGTACAGGTTCAGCCCCTGCAGCCCCAGGAGCAGCAGGGCCGCCATCAGCAGCAGGTATCGGATGGTGCGGATCATGGTGCGCTGTCCTCTCTTACCACGGTTCTGCCTCCAGCCAGCGCACCGGCAGCAGCAGCAGGCCCAGTACCAGTGCCAGCCCGTAGCACCACCCGGCCAGATCACGCCGGGGAATGATTTCCTGATAGCGCAGGGGCTGATGGTTGAGCCGGCCAATATCGGTGATTGCCGCATCCAGTGCCCCTGGCTCCTCGATTTCATAGGCATGGTAGGGGACCTCCAGACTCTGGAAAAACCGGTTCAGGAAATACTCGGGGTTGCCGGAGCGTTCCGGGGCCGGCCCTTCATGCACCAGCCGGTTGCCATGCGTGCTTTTGAGGTAGATCCAGTATATCGCCACCTGCAGGCTGTCAAACTGCTGGCGCAGGCGGGCCTGATTCTGGAGCGTGATCATGCCGCCACCATCGGAGACCAGCAGAATGACCCGCGAACCGCTGTAATGCTGCTCATCAAAATAGGACAGTGCCAGGGTAATACCGCGCTCAATGGCGGTCGAGCCCCGGCCCCGGTTCAGGGTGCTGTTGATTCCGGCCCGGATCACCTCATGTGCCTGGGTCAGGGGCAGCATGTACAGGGCCGAGGTGCTGAATGACACCAGCCCGTAAAAATCATTGCCGCCCTCATCCACCAGCCGGTTCAGGACCGCCCGCGCCACTTCGTTCTTGCTGCCCCGGTAGCGGGAGGCGGCCCCGCGTGTGAAGGCATCATTCATGCTGGAACTGCGATCCAGCAGGATGACCACATGGGCACCGGTACCGGTTTTTTCCACCCGCTGTTCTCCCCGGAACGGTGCGGCCATGGCGGTAATGAGAGCCGCCAGCAGCAGCGAGACCAGCACCCGTATCCCTGCATCCAGCAGGCGTGAGAGCGGATCTGGCGGCAGCAGGCTCAGGGCGGGATAATCCAGTGTGCGCCGCTGCCAGCGCCATAAAGGCAGCAGGCACAGGGGCAGCAGCCAGAGCCAGCCGGGGTGACTGAAGCCCAGGTCGCTCATGCCGCCTGCTCACTGTCATGCCGCCATGGCAGCGGCAGGCTGTCCGGTGCGGAAAGGGCTTCGGGAGCTGACGGGTGTTGCGATGACACGGTGTTGTGGAGTGGCCGGCGTTTAAAACACCGGATTATACGCTATCTGCCAGACGCCTGCCGCCACTTCAGTACTTCAGTGAACGTTTTGCGGCATTATGACGGAAAACCTGTGCATGGCTACTGATAGACTCATACGGTGTTCTGAAGTGCCTGTCCCCCGGCATCAAACAGGTGCAGCACGGTATGCGGGGCGTGGACCCTGACCGCTGCACCCCGGGCCAATGCATGATCACCTTTCTGGGCGACGGTCAGCAGGTTTTCGGTATCCCCGTTCAGGGACAGGTACAGGTAGGTGATGTCGCCCAGACGCTCCACCGATTCGACCTGCCCGTCAAGCGCCAGCCCTTCGCAGGGCTCCAGGCTCAGGTGTTCGGGGCGCACGCCCAGGGTGACGGACTGGCCGATCATGCCTCCCAGACGTGGAATTCCACTGACCCGGTGTCCGGCCACATTGATGGCGCAGGAGCGGTAGTCGGCGTCGACCAGGGTGGCGGGCAGGAAGTTCATTGCCGGCGAGCCGATGAAGCCTGCGACGAAACGGTTGGCCGGCTGGTGATAAAGGGAAATCGGTGTGCCGACCTGTTCTACCCGCCCTCCCTGCAGGACCACGATCCGGTCGGCCAGTGTCATGGCTTCGACCTGATCATGGGTGACATAGATGGTGGTGGTCCTGAGCTCTTTCTGCAGCCGGGCGATTTCGATGCGCATGCGCACCCTGAGGGCGGCATCCAGATTGGAGAGCGGCTCGTCAAACAGGAAGACACGCGGTTCACGGACAATGGCCCGCCCGATGGCGACCCGCTGGCGCTGGCCGCCGGAAAGCTGACCCGGCTTGCGGTTCAGCAGCGGCTCCAGATGCAGTTTGGCAGCGGTGGCGCGGATCTTGCGGTCGATCTCATCCCGTCTGTCACCGTCGATGCGCAGGCCGAAAGCCATGTTGCGATAGACCGACATGTGCGGGTAGAGCGCGTAGGACTGGAATACCATGGCGATACCCCGCTCACGCGGAGACAGGTCATTGACCCGCCCGTCACCGATGCGCAGCTCCCCTTCGGAAATGCTCTCCAGACCGGCGATCAGGCGCAGCAGGGTGGATTTTCCGCAGCCGGAAGGACCGACAAACACCACGAATTCACCGGTGTTGATTTCCAGGTTGATGCCATGCAGGACTTCGGTCTTGCCGAAGCGCTTTTTCACGTTGTTCAGACTCAGGGATACCATGCGCTGTGTGTCCTTGATAGGTGTTCTGTGCCCGGCTTCCGCCATGAAAACCGGGGATGGGAAAAGGGTTCAGACTTATTTCACTGCTCCGGCGGTCAGGCCCCGGATCAGCTGGCGCGAAAAGAACAGGTACAGCACCAGGACCGGAATCACGGCCAGGGTCAGGGAGGCCAGCACCGAATTCCAGTCGGTGACGTACTGGCCGATGAACTGCTGCACGCCCAGGGTCAGGGTGCGGGTACCCTCGCCGGGGGCCAGGATGAGCGGGAACCACAGGTCATTCCAGATCGGAATCATGGTGAATACCGCCACCGTGGCAATGGCGGGCCGGGTCAGGGGCAGGACCACCTGAAAAAACAGGCGGTATTCGCTGACGTCATCACAGCGTGCCGCCTCCTTGAGCTCCTTCGGTATCTGGGCCATGTATTCGGTGAGGATGAAGATGGCCAGTGGCAGCCCTTGGGCGATGTAAACCAGAATCAGCGCCGTGCGTGTGTTCACCAGCTCCAGGGAAACCATCAGCTCCAGGATGCTCACGGTGCCAAGCCGGATCGGCACCATGATGCCCATGGCCATGAACAGGGTCAGGATGCGCCGCCCTGGAAAGCGGTATTCACTCAGGGCCCAGGAGGCCATGGCTCCGAGCAGCAGCACGAAAAACAGCGCTACCAGGGTGACGATCAGGCTGTTGCTGAAATAAAGCAGGAAGTCCGATTGGCTGAAAACCTTCTGGAAGCCCTCAAAACTCAGGGTGTCGGTCGTCGGCAGGGCCAGCGGGTCGTTGAAGATGCCCTTGCGGGTCTTGAGGGCATTCACCAGAATCAGGAAGATCGGGAACAGGGCCACCAGGGTGTAAAGCCCGAGAACCAGATGGATCAGTGAGGTATTGATGCCGCGTTGCAGGTTGCTGTTCATGTCGGATTCCTCACGTCACATCGGATAGCGCTGCAGGCGGCGCTGTACCCCGTAGAAATAAAGCGCGACCCCGGCCAGAATGATCAGGAACATCAGGGTGGCGACGGTGGCACCGAGCGTGCTGCTGCCCAGACTGGACTGGAAGCCGAAGAAGGTGCGGTAGAAATAGGTGCCGAGAATATCGGTGGAGAAATTCGGCCCGGCCAGTGCGCCCTTGACGGCATAGATCAGGTCGAAGGCATTGAAGTTGCCGATGAAGGTCAGGATGGTGACCAGCCCGAGCGTGGGCGCGATCAGGGGCAGTTTGATCTGCCAGAAGGTGCGCAGGGGCGAGGCGCCATCCACATGGGCGGCATCCAGCAGCTCATCCGGAATCGCCAGCAGCGAGGCGTAGATCAGCATCATCGGGATACCCACAAACTGCCAGACCGAAATCAGGGCCAGGGTGAGCAGGGCGCTGGATTCCTTGCCCAGCCAGGCATCAAACAGGGATTCCAGTCCGACATAGCCCAGCAGGGTCTCGCTCACCCCCCACAGGGGGCTGAGGATCAGCTGCCAGATGAAACCGATGATGACCACGGACAGCAGGGTGGGCATGAAGATCAGGGTACGGTAGGTGCGTACCCCGCGCAGGTTGCGCAGGCTCAGGAGTGCGGCCAGCAGTAGTCCGATGGGGTTCTGCACCAGCACATGCACCAGAAAAAACACCCCGTTGTTGCCCAGGGCGTTCCAGAAACCGGCGGACAGGTCCGGGTCGGTCAGTACCAGCCGGTAGTTGGCCAGACCGCTGTAAACCCGCTGGTCACCGCTTTCCTCAAAAAAGCTCAGGAGCAGGGTGTCAAGTAATGGCCAGGCACTGAACAGGGTGTAGATCAGAAGCCCCGGCAGGATGAATACCAGAATGTGAAACGGAAAACCGCGCTGTTTGATCATGGGGTGCAGGTCCTCGCTGCTGATCGGAAATGACAGAATGACAGGTGGCATTTTCCTGCTGCGTCCCGGTGTCAGGACGCAGCAGGCGGCTGTTACTTGTCGAGAATGGCCTGAATGGTGGCCGCAGCCGCTTCGGGGGTGACGGTGCCGTTGATGACACCCTGACCGGCATTCCAGTAGGCGGTTTCCAGATCATCCCGCCCCCGGCTCAGTATCTGGGCATTGAGGCGGATGGTGGATTCACAGTCGGCCCGCCAGCTGATCATTTCAGCGGCCAGCGGGTCTTCAATGCTGATTTCATGATCCGAGAGCGAGAAGAAACCGGTTACTTTGTTGGTGTAAAGCTCGGCAAACGCTTTCGAGGCCAGCCAGTTCAGGAGGGTCTCGGCATCAGTCCGGTTTTTGCTGGCCGGATTGATGCCCATGCCGATGTCGGTATGGTCGCTGATGTAGCAGGTCGCCCCCTTGCTGGCGACCGGCGGCTTGAAGGCTCCGATCTTGAAATCGGCATTGCTGTTGAAATAGGCGATGTCCCAGCTGCCGGCGGGATAGATCGCAGCCCGGCCCAGGGCGAACAGGTTCTGGGAATCGCCGTAAGTCTGGGACTGATAGCCCTTGCTCAGATAGGGCTGCCATTTGGCCATCTGGGCATAGGGTGCCACAAACCCGGAGTCCGTCATTTTGGCCGTACCCCCGATCAGGGCCTTACGGCCTGCCTCACCTTTCCAGGCATTGGGGCCGATGCCGGTATACACGATCTGGTGGGTTTCCCAGCCGTCATTGGTACCGAGTGCGATCGGGGTATAGCTGCCGTCGCTTTTGATCTTGTCCAGCACGGTGAAAAAGTCGGCTTCGGTTTCCGGCACGCTCAGGCCCAGCTCTGCGAAGATGTCCTGATTGTAGAAGAAACCATGAATCACCGAGGCCATGGGCATGCAGAAGGTGGTTTTGCCGTCGTCGGTCTGCCAGGCGCTTCTGGCCACATCGGAAAAGCTCTTCAGTCCCTCAAGGGTACTGATGTCTGTCAGGTTGCCCTTGTTGTAAAGCTCCAGCGCAATGTCAAACGGGCGGCAGGTGATCAGGTCGCCAGCCGTGCCACCGGCCAGGCGGGTATTGAGGCTGGCATTGTATTCGGTCGGTGCGGTGGGGTTAAATTTCACGCTGATGGCCGGATGGGCCTTGTTGAAGGCCGGGATGATTTCTTTTTCCCACAGGTCCTTGTCATCCACACGCCAGCTTTCAATGTTCAACTCGCCGGCCAGAGCGGTGTTTATGGTCAGTGCCAGCGTCAGGGGGACAAGGGCTGCAAGCTGAAAAGGTTTCATGTGACTCTCTCCTCAAGGTAAATAATGAACGGTGAATGGTGGCCGTATGGCAAATGTGCCGGCCTGAAACGGCTCGCCTCAGGCCGGTGGCTCCCGGTGCGGGTGGTGACATCGCCCCAGCGCGGCCCGCAGCCGGTGCTGGTGCTGCTCCAGCAGGAACTCGGCCTGTCCGGGTTCGACTCCGGTCTGCAGCAGGACGGCCAGTGGTACCTGGAAGTCGGCCTGATGCAGTGCCTGCAGGGCTTCGAAGGGGCTGCAGCCGCTGATCTGGCATACCATGGCCACGGCGCGGGCCTGCAGCTTGCTGTTGTTGGCATCAAGGTTGACCATCAGGTTGTCATACAGATAACCGAGTCGGGCCATGATCAGGGTTGACAGGGTGTTAAGGGCGATTTTCTGGGCGCTGCCGGCTGCCATGCGTGTCGACCCGGCCACTGCTTCGGGGCCGGTGGGCAATACGATGGCATGTTGTGCCAGCCGGGTGAGCAGGGTTTCCGGGTTGTTGCACAGGCCGATGATCAGGGTGCCATGGGCACGGGCGTAGCGGGCCGCAGCCAGGGTGTAAGGTGTGCGCCCGCTGGCTGATACGGCCAGCATGATGTCGGCCGGGGTCGGCTCAAGGCGTCGACAGGCACTGAGGGCGGCGGCGGTATCATCCTCGGCTCCGCCCCGGCGGCGGAAAAAACTGCCCAGCCCGCCCGCCAGCAGCAGCACCAGTCGGGTTTCAGGCCAGCCGTAGGTGCCGGGCAGTTCCAGTCCGTCCACACAGGCCTGCAGCCCGGCTGAACCGGCCCCGCAATAAATCAGCCGTCCCTGACCGGTGGCCAGACGCTTTGCTGCCGCTTCGCCCGCCGTGGCAATGGCGGTACAGGCACCTCGCAGGCAGTCGAGGGCATTCAGGTGGGCTTGGGTCAGGCGCAGGGATAATACCTGTTCAGACCATTGGTCCATACCGGCCCAGCCGCCTTCGGACTGTTCGGTGGCATAGCTGGTCGGATCGAAGTCAGCAGGTTTCATACAGCAGGTCCTGACAGGAGCGGGGAAAGATTTCAGGCTTGGTGGCGATGGGACCTTCAAGCTGGGTTTGAGTGTAATAAAACAATACCAATAAGGCAAATGGTATTTTTTAATTTGAAACCATAGTCTGTAATGGTATGATGCTGGAGGCAGGGCAATGGTGCCACAATGCCTCGGCAATGGCCGGTAAGCAGCCCGGAAAACGGTGCAACTGAAGATCAGCGACAAGGAACAAGGCATGCAGGGGCAGGATAATACGCCATTATTTATTGGTATTGACGGCGGTGGCAGCCACTGCCGGGCCCGCCTTGCCGCTCGGGATGGCCGTATTCTGGGTGAAGGGCAGGCCGGCCCGGCCAATTTCCGGCTCGGTGTGGAGCAGGTCAGGGCGGCGGTACTGGCATGCAGTCAGCGTGCTCTGGAGCAGGCCGGTCTGCATACCACTTCCCTGCCGCAGCTGCATGCCGGTATCGGACTGGCGGGGGCGGTACTGGCGGATGATCAGGCACTGGCGGCTCCCGTGACCACGCTGTTTGCCCGTTGCGAGCTCAGGACCGATGCCTATATCGCCTGCCTGGGTGCCCACCGGGGGCAGGCGGGAGGGGTCCTGATTCTGGGAACCGGCTCCTGTGCCCAGATTATCTGTGCCGAGGATGAGCGGACCTTCGGTGGCTGGGGCTTCACGCTCGGCGATCAGGGCAGTGGAGCCTGGCTCGGGCATCAGGCTGTACGCCTGGCCCTGCTGGCCCTGGAAGGCATTGTCGCGGACTCGCCCCTGACCCGGGCCGTGGGTGCACGGCTGGGGCGGCAGCCGGAGCAGTTTCTGGCCTGGAGCATGAACGCCAGACCGGCGGACTTTGCCCGCTTTGCCCCGCTGGTTTTCGAGCATGCCGGCGCCAATGACCCGCATGCCCTGGCACTGTTGGCGCAGTCGAGCGCCGATGTGTGCCGGTTGCTGGATGTATTGGCACGCTACCGGACCGGACGCATTGCCCTATTGGGTGGTTTGTCCGGGGTCATGAGCCGGTGGCTGCCGGAACCAATACGCACCGGACTGGTTCCCGCGCAGGGCGATGCGCTGGATGGTGCGTTATTGCTGGCCCGACAGGGGCTGTCACAGGAGTAACAACATGACGATGGAACCTTATATAAGGCAGCATGCCCGTCTGCTTGAGGGCGGGGATGCGCCTATGTACCAGCGCCTGGCCGGACTGCTGCGCCAGGGCATCAACGACCACTCGCTGGAGCGGGATCAGCCCCTGCCGGGGGAGCGCGATCTGGCCAGCCTGCTGTCGGTTTCGCGTGTGACCGTGCGCCGGGCGCTCGGGATTCTGGTCAGTGAAGGACTGCTGACCCAGCGTCAGGGAGCCGGAACCTTCATTGCCAGCCGCATGGAGCAGCCGCTGGGGCACCTGACCAGTTTCACCGAGGACATGCAGCACCGCAAGCTGGTTTCCGGTGTGGTCTGGCTGGAGCGCAGCCTGCAGGCGGTTGACGGAGAGGTGTGCAGCCTGCTGGCACTGGATGCCGGGGCGAAGGTGGCCAGCCTGTACCGCCTGCGCACCGCCAATGAGGAGCCGCTGGCACTGGAACATGCCATGCTGCCGGCGCGGCTGCTGCCGGAGCCGGAAAAGCTCAACGGCTCCCTGTACCGCTATCTGGATGAACGGGACAGCCGTCCGGTACGCGCCACCCAGCGCCTGCGGGCCGTACCCTGTGATGAGGAGCAGGCCACCCTGCTGCGGGTGGCCACCGGCAGTCCGGTGCTTTACATCGAACGGCATTCGTTTCTGGCAGATGGCACGCCGATCGAGTTCACCCGTTCCCATTACCGGGGCGACAGTTACGATTTCGTATCGGAAATGGCCATTCGCCGCACGGAATGAGGGGTGACGGGGAGGGCCGTGGCCAGTGCATGACAGCAGGCGCCCCTGAAGCAGACCCATCCTACCAACAGAGGACAGAGATACCATGACCGCGACCCTGATGTATACCGAAGCCAGCGCGGCTCCCGAGTGCATGCAGCGCCAGTACCAGTTGCTGCCGGAGCTGCTGGCCCCGCTGGTGCGGCACCTGCACGCACACCCGCCACGTCTGGTCATCACCTGCGGGCGGGGCAGCTCGGATCATGCCGGGGTCTTCATCCGCTACCTGATCGAAACCGGCCTGCACATTCCGACCGCCTCCGCCACCCCTTCAACCCTGTCGATCTATCAGGCGGATACCCGGCTGGAAGATACGCTGGTGATCCTGATCTCCCAGTCCGGCCAGAGCCCGGATCTGGTCCAGTATGCCCGCCTGGCCCAGTCCGCGGGGGCAATGACCCTGGGGCTGATCAACCGGGTCGAGGATGCCGCCCTGACACCGTATTGTGATTTTGTCCTGCCCCTGCATGCCGGCCCGGAGCTGGCAGTGGCAGCGACCAAGTCCTGGCTCTCTTCGCTGTTTGCCGGCCTGATGCTGGTGGCGGCCTGGACGGCTGATCCAGCACTGCAGGCAGCCCTGGCTCAGCTGCCCGGGCAGATGCGCAAAGCGCAGGCCCTGAACTGGTCGGCGGCTCACGAGGTTCTGGATCAGGCCCGGCATCTGCTGGTGCTGGGCCGGGGGCCGGGGCTGGGGATTGCCAGTGAAATCGGGCTCAAGTTCAAGGAAACCTGTGCCCTGCATGCCGAAGCCTTCAGTGCGGCTGAAGTCCTGCATGGCCCGCTGGCCATGATCCGTCCCGGCTTTCCGGTGCTGGTCTTCGATCAGGGCGATGGCAGCCGTCCGGGGATCCATCAGACCATTACCCGCCTGCAGCAGGCCGGTGCCCGCGTACTGCTGGCCTCCACCGAGGCGGTACCGGGCTGCCTGATGCTGCCGGTGCTGCCCGGACTGCTGCCTTGCTGTACACTGCTGACCCAGGTCCAGAGCGCCTACCTGATGATTGAGCAGCAGGCCCGGCATCGGGGCGGGAATCCGGATGCACCGGCCAATATCCGCAAAGTCACCGAAACCCTGTGAGCTCTGGAAGCATGAGCATGATTCTGCGTAATTTCTGTTATTACCATGGCGATGACTGCCGTACCGGACAGGCCATGGTGCTGGCCGACGGCCACATCCGGCACTTGCTCACGGATGAGGCACTGCCGGCGGATGCACGTGCGCAGGCTGTGGACTGTGGCGGGCTGCTGCTGGCACCGGGCTTTATCGACACCCAGGTCAATGGTGGTGGTGGCGTGATGTTCAACAGCCACCCCGACCTGGAAACCCTGGATACCATGCGCCGGGGCCATTGGTGCGGTGGTACCACGGCCATGCTGCCGACCCTGATCACCGACAGCCATGAACACATGCAGCAGGCGGTCACTGCAGTGGCGCAGGCGCTGGACAGCTTGCCCGGCATTGTCGGCATCCATCTGGAAGGCCCGCACCTGAACCGGGAGCGGCGCGGCACCCATGCTGCAGGACTCATCCGCCCGTTTGATGCCCTGACCGAAAGCCTGCTGGAACCGCTGCCTCCCCACTGCTGCCTGCTGACGGTGGCACCGGAAACCCTGCCTGCCGGAACCATCCGTCGTCTGCGTGCGCGAGGCCTGCATGTCAGTGCCGGCCATACCAGTGCCACCCATGCGCAGATTGTGCGTGCGCTGGCGGAGGGACTGGATGGTTTCACCCACCTTTATAATGCGATGACGCCCATGAGCAGCCGGGAGCCGGGGGTGGTCGGGGCGGCGCTGGCGCATGAGCACAGCTGGTGCGGCATCATTGTGGACGGCATCCACCTGCACCCGGTTACAGCTGCACTGGCGATCCGGGCCAAGGCCCGTGGCCGGATGGTACTGGTGACCGATGCCATGGCCACGGTCGGCAGCAGTCATGACCATTTCGAGCTTTATGGCGAGACCATCCGGGTACAGGACGGGCGTTGTGTGAATGCGGACGGGGTCCTGGCGGGTTCGGCGCTGGACATGGCGTCTGCCGTGCGCAACTGTGTGTCGCTGCTGGGGCTGGCACTGCCGGAGGCCTTGCGTATGGCGAGCCTGTACCCGGCGCAGTGGCTTGGACTGGATCAGGAACGGGGGTACATTGCCCCCGGCTGGCGTGCCGATCTGGTGCTGCTGAATGCGGCTCTGGAAGTGGAGAAAACCTGGGTCGGGGCGGAGCTGTGTTATGCCAGACCGTAAAACAGCCAAACCAGCAGGCTGGCTACCGAAGTCAGTACAAAGCCCAGTACCATCCAGAACAGCAGCGGGGATGCGTCGTCCGCTGTGTCCGGAGAGACCTCAGCGGCTTCTACCGCTGTTTCCTCCGGTGCCGCAGGGGTGCCGGCGGTCCGTAAACCGCCCGTGAGAGCGTGCAGGGGCACATGCGCCTGGCGCAGCAGCAGTTCCTGTTCCAGCCGGAAACGCTGTGCTGCCAGGGCTTCGCGCTGCAGTCGCTCCCATACCTGTTTTTCCCGCGCTTCGCTGTCCGGCCCGTTTGTGGAGCCTGCATCTGCATCATGCAGGAGAAAAGCGGGGGTTTGTTCCCCTTTTGCCACTTCGTTTTTCAACAAGGTGTTCCCGTCATGCATACCCAATATCAGCCTGAGTCGCTGCCCATATCCTGTTCAAACCCGAATCATACCGGTTTTTGCCGGTGTTCATCCCCGTTGACTGCCCAAAGTCTCCGTGTCAATTGACACACTGCAGTCGGCTTTTATAATGATGGCCTTGCCTGACGACCATGGTGGCCGTTTTATAAAAATCATGCATCCATCCATTCCCGAGTAGCCATGCTGAAACCCGAACACATCAGGGCCTTGCGCCACAACGGCTTCCCACCGGAAATGGTGCTGGCCAGTTTTGATGTTACAACCATACAGCGTGGCGTGCATTATTTTGAGGCCGGTCGGGCCAGCATCATCCGCAGCAGTTTCCCCAGCCTGAGTCTGGTGGAGCTGGAAGCTGAAGTCTCAGGCTCCCGTTCATACAATACCCACATCCTTGTTGACCTCAACCAGTATCGGATAAATGGGCAGTGCAGTTGCCCGGTCGGTCAGCAGTGCAAACATGCCCTGGCTGCCCTGCTGGCCTATGTGGGACACAAGTCGCTGCCGGAAGCCCGCAGCACCGGCCACAAAGTCGAAGCGCCTTCGGAACTGGAGCGCTGGCTGCAGATGCTGGAACAGGCCGGCCACACTGATACCCCCATATCCTGCGGCACCGATACCACTGCCCGGCCCGAGCTTTTGTACCTGCTGCGTCCACCTGCCCGTGCCGGCAACCGGCTGGAGCTTGAGCCGCGCAAGGCGATGCGGCTCAAGCGGGGCGGGTACGGACAGAGTTACCGGGTCCAGCTGGATGACCTGCTGCACAAATGGCAGACCCCGTCCTTCCAGTGTCAGCCGCTGGATCAGGACATTGCCCATCTGGTGATTCCACACCGGCACAGCAACTATCACAACCCGGACAACCATTTCATGCTGGAGGGCTCGCTGGGGCAGCTGGCACTGGACATGCTGTTCAGGACCGGGCGCACCTACTGGAAAGACAGCGATACCCCGGCGCTGCGTGCCGGACCATCCCGTACCCTGCAGTTCGTCTGGGAAGCCCATCAGGGTCGTCGCCAGCTCCGGCCCCAGGTGAGTCCGGCCATGCATGACTGTTTCCAGCTGGAAGTGCTTTATTATGTCGATACCCTGCGTGGTGAATGCGGCCTGCTGGAGCATGCGCCTCTCGGGGTGGAGCAGGTGTTGCAGCTGTTGGAAGCACCGGCGGTACCGGATGCCCAGGCACAGAGGATCAGCCGGCGCCTGCTGGATATTCTGCCGCCGGATGCCGAGCTGCCACTGCCGGACCCGGCCATGAATCCGGTCACGGTCGAGGTCACGGATACTGATCCGGTCCCGGTGCTGGAGTTGCGCGGTGATGGCCAGGGGGACAACAGTCCGGTGCATCAGGGCCTGTACCTGTCTTTTGACTATCAGGGGCAGCTGCTGCGTCCGGCCCATGCACAGGCCCTGATGACCGTGCGTGTGGACATGACCCGGTATCACATCCATCGCAGGCTGGAACAGGAGCAGGCGGCCTTGGAGTGCCTGCAGCAATCCTATGGTTTCACGGCCCCGGCTGGCGGGGAACCGGCCCACCCGCTGGATCTGCATCTGGATGCCGGCAATCCGGCGCTGGCGGCACTGCTGTGGAACAATTTTCTGGACAATGGCATCCCGGCCCTGGAGCAGGAGGGCTGGCGCATCAGGCGGGATGACAGTTTCCGGCTGGAGTTCGCCTTGGCCGACGATGACTGGGAGGCAGAGCTCAGAAGCTCCGGTGAGCAGTGGTTCGAGCTCAGCCTCGGCTTCGAGGTGGAGGGCCGGCGCATCAACCTGCTGCCGCTGCTGGTCGACATGCTGGGGCGCATGCGCAGCCCCCGGGAGCTCACCTCCCTGCTGCAGCTGCAGGAATACATGCTGGTACCGCTGGAGGACGGGCGCTGGCTCAAGCTGGAATCCGCCCGCCTGTTGCGGGTGCTGGATACCCTGATCGAGCTTTATGACCATGCTCCCCTGAACCGGGACGGGAACCTGCTCATGAGCCGCTTCCAGGGCAGTCAGCTGCATGCGCTCCTGAATGATCCGGCCCTGAACTGGAAGGGGGCGGAGGAAATGCGTGAACTGAGCCGGCGCCTGCATGATTTTGATGGTATCCAGCCGGTCACGCCACCGACAGGACTGAATGCCACCCTGCGTCCCTACCAGCAACAGGGCCTTGACTGGCTGCAGTTTCTGAGTCATTACGGTTTCAACGGCATTCTGGCCGATGACATGGGCTTGGGTAAAACCCT